>NZ_JADCNN020000027.1:0-51189 GCF_014947195.2 Paenibacillus rhizolycopersici
CATCTGTATTTCGTTATCGCTTCGTTTCAGCAGCGACCTTTATAATATATCACGCTGCCCATTCTTTAGTCAAGGACTTTTTGATTGTCATCATCTGGAAGACCTTGTCCAGCTTGTCCTGCCGGAGAAGCGAATTATAATGTACCATAGATGATCTGGCCGAGTCAACCGTCAAATCATAGTTAATTTAAGTCCCACCAACAGGGCGACACCAGGCAAGCCAAGCACGACTACTGTGCTTAAAGTGACCGGATTCAACGGAATGTACACTTCGGTTATTAACCCGGAGAAATTGATCACATAAATGCCCAGCGCCGCCAGCACGATATGGAGCCCGAACCGCGACAGCCAAACCAATCCGAGTTTACGCGAGAACAAAATGTATAACAGCAGCGCCAGCGACACGACAAGGATGCCGATCAGCACAAGCTTCATCTTTTTCCCCTCCTATATGAAATGTTCATGAGCCTTCCCCATAATAGGACCCGTTCCGAAAAGCATCCCAATCCACCTGCGCCTGCTTAGCCGCCTTGAGTTGGATTTGGTACCTTCGCTCTGCCGCCTCCAAGGTATAGATCGCTACATCTACCTCATCGTGCCCTACCGCTTCCTGAAAAGCGATCCGTGCTCGTTCCCACTCCCTCAGCGCATTGATCACTTCCGCATACAATTCCCGTTTGTAATCCATCGCCTCGTTTCCGCGAGCCTGGTTTAAGCGGCCTTCGCCCCAGCGTTTCAATATCTTCAAGCTTGATCGCCTCCCCATCCGGTTTATTTCATGTGTATCGGGGAGAGGACAAACTTAGAACCGTGACGGTCAGAAAACAAAAAGAACTTCAGGCCCCAAGCGAAAGCCCGGACCTAAAGTTCTTCAGTACCAAACGATAAGTAAAAATCTAATTTAGTTCTCGGCGCCCTTCCAGCGCCTTGGATAACGTCACTTCATCCGCGTACTCCAGGTCGCCGCCAACCGGCAGCCCATGAGCGATTCGGGTGACGCGAATATCGAAGGGCTTCACGAGACGAGAAATATACATGGCCGTCGCCTCCCCTTCAATGTTCGGATTGGTCGCCAAAATCAGCTCTTTCACCCGCTCGTCGCTCAACCGGTTTAGCAGCTCCTTGAGCCGAATATCATCCGGTCCCAAGCCTTCCATCGGCGAAATTGCCCCCTGCAGCACATGATAGTATCCATCGAATTCCTTCGTCCGCTCCATCGCCACCAAATCTCTGGATTCCTGTACGACACAAATGACGGATGCGTCACGGGTCTTATCCTGACATATCCGGCAAGGATCCGTATCCGTGATGTTGCAGCAGACGGAGCAATAATGAAGGTTACGCTTCACGCTAACCAGCGCTTTAGCGAAATCGATGACGTCATCTTCCTTCATGCGTAGCACGTGAAAAGCTAGTCTCGCCGCCGTCTTCGGCCCAATACCGGGCAAATGGGTAAATGCATCGATCAGCTTCGCGATCGGTTCGGGATAATACAATGGGGCCTTCTCCTTCAGTTTGTAAAATTAGAATAGGCCTGGAATTTTCATTCCGCCCGTAAACTTGCCCATGTCCTGGTTTGCCAACTCTTCGGCTTTCGTCAAAGCGTCATTCACTGCAGTAAGCACCAAATCTTGCAGCATTTCCACGTCGTCCGGATCCACCGCTTCTGGTTTGATGGTAAGTGCCAGTACCTTCTTATGACCATTCACCTCTACGGTTACCACGCCGCCGCCCGCGGTGCCTTCTACCGTTTTGCTGGCGAGTTCCTCCTGTGCTTTGAGCATTTGCTCCTGCATTTTTTTCACTTGCTTCATCATTTGGTTCATATTGTTCACGCTCGTTCACTTCTCCTTTAATTGGTCTGCATGTACATCATGCGATATATAGAAAAAACATAACCACGATTTTACGGTCTATACCTGGCCGATGGTTAGTTATTCCTTGATAACGACCAGGTCATCCCCGAAGATACTTAACGCTTCGTCTACCCAAGGTTCTTTCCCAGACCCGCCATCCTCTGGCAGAGGCTCCAGTTCGAGCGGCTCGCCGCCGGGCCGTTCTCCAGCACCTTGCAACGCATCGGTCCAATCCTTCAGCATCATGGTCACCAAATGGTACGGTTTGCCCAATTGGCGTTCCATTACCGTTTCAATGACCTGCTTATTGGCTGGCTTCTCCGTAGTCTCACGGTGGATATCGTTTTTGAACGCGACTAACACATTCTCCTCCGAAACCGATACGGGCTCGCCATTTACAAACCAGGCATGGATTGTAATCTTGGCGTCCTTGACAGCCTGAAGTACTTGGTTCCATTTTTGCTGGATATCCAGAAATTCCGGGCTATTGCGCGCAGCGAGATAATGATCCATCCCGGCTGGGATTTTTGCCTTCGAGGCCACACGTGGAGCGGCACTCCGCGAAGGCCGACTTCCTCCGGCCGCTGAACCTCCTGAGGCATTGCCTCCTGCGGCAAGTCCGCCCTGCAGCGCCCGTTCCAGCTTCGCTTCCAATTCGCCAAGCTGACGCCGGAGCTGATGGACCTCGGATGCATCGGCAGACGCTCCTGTGCCGCGAGCCCCCGTCGGCTGCTCTTCGGCGCCCTCTCCTCCAAACGTACAGATCTTCAGCAAAGCGACCTCAAACAGCGTTTGTGGTTGGACCGCGTATTTCATTTCCGTCTGATAGTGATTTAACGTATCGATGATGCGGAATAACTGCGATTTTGTAAAAGCTTCAGCAATCTCCGCAAAATCCTGCGGATCCAACACGCGCTCCGTCAACTTGTCCGCCTGCGGTACCATTTTGACCATCAACAAATCGCGGAAATAGTATAGAAGGTTCTCCATACACTTATCCGCGCTTTTACCTTCCTGCATAAAGCCGTCGATCATCTGCAACATCCCGCCGATGTCACCGGCCAGCAAGGTTTTGGCCAGCTCTGCAAACTGCCGAGAGGCGATGCCGCCGGTCATGTCCAGCACCTGTTGGTACGAGACCTTACGACCCGAGAATGATGCGATCTGATCCAATACGCTTAACGCATCGCGCATCCCGCCGTCAGACAATCTGGCGATATAATCGATCGCTTCCTTCTCCGCTTCGATGCCCTCTTGTTCGCAGATCATCCGCAGTCGTTCACTTTGTTCTTCCAGTGATACCCGGCGGAAATCAAAGCGCTGACAACGCGAGATGACGGTTGCCGGCAAACGGTGCGGTTCGGTAGTCGCTAATATAAACATCACATGCGGAGGCGGTTCCTCCAATGTTTTTAGCAGCGCGTTGAAAGCTTCCGTGGTCAGCATGTGGACTTCATCGATAATATAAACCTTCTGCCGCACTTCCGTAGGGGCATATTTGACTTTCTCCCGCAGGTCGCGGATTTCCTCAACCCCCCGGTTGGAAGCGGCGTCAATCTCAAGTACATCCATGACGGCGCCAGCTGTAATCCTCCGGCACGCATCGCATTCATTACACGGTTCAGCTGCAGGACCCTTTTCACAGTTTACGGCTTTGGCCAAAATCTTCGCGGCACTGGTCTTCCCGGTTCCCCGCGGACCGCTGAACAGATAGGCATGCGACAGCCGCTGTTCGCGGATCGCATTCTGCAACGTGCGGATGATATGCTGCTGCCCCACCATGTCTTGAAACGACTGCGGCCGCCAAGCCCGGTACAGCGCAATATGCTCCATTATGCGGCACCTCTTTCTTTCCTCAAACGACGGTTGTCGTTTCCTTATTATACTATAGCCTTTTGGTCTATGTACAAAAAAACACCCCTGTCCGCAGACAAAGATGTATTTCTTATCGTATATTCACCGTGCACCTGTTATTGATCATTGCGATCCGAGCGGCACCTTTACGGCATGACTCGGGACAGGCTGCCCTCCGGCACAGGAGTAATACTGCTTATGGCTGCTTCCTTCCGGACCTGACCAGGTTCGCAGGTACTCCTTGCGGAGGACCCGTCCGTCAACATCTGCCGTAAAGACCGGCCTCACATCGACAAGACCTCTAACAGGACTTCAACCTCGCTACAGCGGATTGCGAGTTACAGGGCACCGCTACCTCCCCATCTAGCACGGTGAAACTAAGTATATCTTATGCCTGTACAAATTGCAACCGGAGGGAAGAAGTTGGCTGAGGTGCCTTGTCTATGCCTTGGCTGTCACTGATTTATGCCTTACCTCTCCATGCAACTCTAGCTTTATTTTGATATATTAATAGAATAAGAGAACATAAGAGAGGAGAAACACATGAAACCTATCGGGAAAATCTTGCTGGCCACTACCCTTTTGGCTGGAGGCCTGTTCGGAATGCAGCCTTCTCACTCTGAGGCGGCGTCATCCGTACGGATTCTGCTGGACGGATATCCGTTGGCCTTTTCTGGCGAACCTATGATCGTGAGTGGCACGACGCTGGTTCCGTTCCGCTCCATATCCGAAGCGCTCGGGATTACCGTCACTTGGAATCAGGCCTCTAAAACGATCACCGCTGTCAAAGGTACAGGAGCCGAAGCAATCCATGTGCAACTAACGCTGAACAGCAAAACGGCGAAGGTGAACAACGCTTCCATCCCATTGGCGGTTGCCCCTCGGTCCGTAAGCGGCAATACGCTGATTCCGCTCAGCTTCTTCAGTCAGCAGTTCGGAGCTCAGGTTGGATGGGACCAAACATCCAAGACCGTATCCATCGCCTCTCCGCAGGAGCGGATGTATACGCTGGGCTTCTACGCCATTTCCTCCTACTCGGACGTAGGAGCGGTTCCTGGTCTGGACGCCGTTGCTTTCGGCTGGAGTCGCATCGATGAGAATGGGCAGTTCACGCAAACCGGCGATGTCTTCCGACTACCGCAGTCCGCTGGCGATGTAACCCCGGACAGTCTCGTGAATGACGCAGCTGCCGCTCGAACCTTGCCTTATTTGATGGTCTACTCCAGCGACGTGAAAGGGGAGCTAACCCGGATCATTGAAGATCCTGCCCTGCGCCAGCAGGCGATCACCGACATGGTCAGTGCGGCGACAGAGAAAGCATTCCAAGGCATCATGCTTGATTTCGAAGGGCTCGGCTTAACGACGGACAAAGCGACTACGCGTCAAGCTTTTAACGCCTTCGTGAAGGAACTGTCTAAGCAAGCTCGGGCTGCCGGCCTCAAGTTGTCCTTGGCCCTCCACCCGTTGAATTCGTCTTATCAGGGCTATGACTATAAGACCCTGGGGGCGCTGGCGGACGAAATCGTGATCATGGCTTACGATTACCTCCCGGGAGACAACAGCGGTCGGCCGCAGCCGGTGGATAAAGTAGATGAAGCGATACGTTTGGCCCTAAAAGAGACCAGCGCCAGCAAACTGATCCTCGGGCTCAACCTGGACAGCGAGGACCAAACGACCGTCAAGACGCTGACCGGTCTGGCGAAACGTTATGATCTGAAAGGCATCGCTTTATGGCGGCTGGGTATCATCAAAAGTGAAGAGTGGACCAGCCTCAAGCAAAGCGTGGAGTTTAAGAAATAATGGCTTGTTGAATAAGCAGGTTGGATCGAGGGCTGACAGATGTCGGTTATCGTCTCCGACCTGTTTTTATTTGATATGCGCCCCATCTCGACTGTCTGAAATGTAAAAGCCTCTAGGCCCCCTAATTAAACTGGAGTCCTCCCCTACAAGGAATTACAATGGAAATAAGGGAGAGGATTAAGTTATGGGAAAAGCCAAAGATGAATTTCGTTTAAAGGTAGTAAGAGAAGCTCTGTCCGGCATCAAGGTGGGGGTGCTTGCGCGGTCGTATGACCTGCACCCGGAAACCATTCGGACCTGGGTTCGAACCTACCGAGATCAGATCACGGACGTAGAAACTTCACTACCAGACCAACACCTTCAAGAGCTCAAACGACTACAAGAGATTGAAGAGAAATACGAAAAAGCCATGAAGGTACTCGGCCAGAAAGAACTCGAAAATGAGATCCTACGGGAACTCGTAAAAAAGAAAAACCCCGCTTATCTGAAAGACTTGAAGTAGCAGAACCCTTCATTAAGCGGGGTGAACCAACAGCTGTAGTTCTGCGAATCTTGGATATTGCCGAATCGACCTACTACGATCGAAAAAAGCGAGCTGCTGTCCCAAAGACGGAGTCGTCATCTACAGGCAAACGAGGGCGCCCTACACCAGGGTACTCTTTAACTGAAACTGGGGTCCCCATTAGCGATGAGCAGATCAAAGAGTGGCTCCTTGAGCTGCTTGAAGGCGAAGAGCATGTCTACGGCTACAAACTGTTGGGCCAGTGTATTCGCGATGTTTACCAGGTCATGCTTAACAAGAAGAAAACGTACCGTCTTTGCAAAGAACTCGGCATTTTGCAAAAAGCTCGTAAGCACGTTCCATCGCACCCGCGTACTCTCCCCAAGAACCGATTCATAACCGGTTCGAATCAGTTGTGGCAAATGGACATTAAATATGGCTATGTCGTAGGACAGAAGCGGTTCTTCTTTGTTCTTAGCATCATTGATGTATTTGACCGCGTAGTTGTCGAGCAATACCGCGGGCGAACTTGCGAAGCCAAGCATGCCGTTCAAGCTCTTATGTCTGCCCTAGAGCGCCGCATTCAGCCTGGTGAAACGTTACCCGTGATCCGAACGGACAATGGACCTCAATTTGTAAGCAAGCTATTTGGAGATACCTGCGAGAGCTTAGGAATGACGCAAGAGCGAATTCCCCCGCGGGCTCCCAACATGAACGCCTACATTGAATCGTTTCACAGTATACTGGAACGCAACTTGTTCAGCAGACGTGAGTTTATGACGTTTGAAGAAGCATTTGTAGCCCTTGATCAATATATGGACTTTTATAACCATCGAAGAATGCATGGCAGCCTGAAGCGTATGTCTCCCATGAAGTTTTCGTTATGGGTCAAGACGCTGGAGGATACCTCAAAGTTCCATAAATCGATGTAAACACGCGAGAAAATGTGCAAAGCTACGTCTATAGAAACATTGAAGGGCAAGACTCCGGATTTAGGGGGCCTAGCCGCTTTTACACTTGGCGATTGGCATCGAGCGGTATTAGGAGTCCGTCGGGGTCGATGGGGCACTTCTCCTTCTACCAATCAAACGCATCCCAATCCCGCCGTACCACGTCATACATCAACACCCGGCCCGAATTCCCGCTGGAATGCGCATGCAGCCAGCCTTGCTGGCACAACTGCTGTAAATACCGCACCGCAGTCCGATGATTTACGCCAAGCTGCCTTTCTACGTCCTTCGGGCGAATAGATTTTCCTATTTGCACTGCCTGCAGCAACGTAGACTTCAACGCGAACTTAGCCAGATCACATTGTCCAGATGCCTCAAACCGACTCATTAACATCCGAAGCAGCATAATGCAAATTTCAGGCTGTCGCTCCACACCGTCATAAGACAAAGAAATCACCCGGTAACCCAGAGCTTGCAGAAAAATTTCTCTGTTCAACTCCCGGCTATACATCGTGCGATCCATGTCGCGAACATGCGGTCCGAACCCTTTGATCTCAATGACGAGCTTCACGACTTCCGTTAACCAAGCGAAGTCCGCAAAATATGGCCGCCCCCGCCAATCCGCGATTTCATACTCCGGATGCAGGTTATCCAGACTCCCACGCAAAGGCCACCATACATTTCGTAAAAACAGCTGCTCGCCATGCCCATGCCCTCGATCCAAACGGTCTTTTCGTTCGCCGGAACGACGGTTGCGATGCGTGTCCAACCACAACCGATGCACCTGATCAAACTCCATATGTACTGCGCCTCCCTAAAACCGAACTTATATAATCACGTCAGTAAAAAAGAAAAAAACGCCTCCGCCCATCATCAGATAGGCAAAGACGTTCTTCGTCATTTCGCTTGTGTAAGGGTATCTTAGATACCGTATTTCTTTTTGAATCTATCCACACGTCCACCAGCATCCAGGAATTTCTGCTTCCCTGTGAAGAATGGATGGCAGTTGGAGCAAATTTCAACGCGCAGGTCTTGTTTTACGGAACCTGTTTCGAATGTGTTGCCGCAAGCGCAAGTTACCGTAGTCACGTGATATTTCGGTTGAACTGCTTCTTTCATCACTTTCACCTCTTTCCGCCCTGAGCCTCAGTCGTGCCCAGAGTTGTAATGACACACAATCGCATTATAGCACGGGCCAACCTTTCACGCAATTGCCTGTTTTATCCTCGCACTTTGACCCGGGCCAATTCAGCCGGCGGTACATGCGTGTACGATCCGATCACAACGTCCGGAAGCTCCTCCTGAAAAATCTCGATCGCCTGCTTCATGCCGAGAATCTCGCCCTTCGCCTTCGGAATCAACTCCAGATAGCTTTCAGGGTCGATGTTCAGGTTGCGCAGCTGAATCAGCTTTATCTTGCTGCGACGAGCAAATTCAATCATCGCTTCCACTTCTTCCTCACGGTCTGTTACCCCGGGGAAGATCAGATAGTTGATTGAGGTATATACCCCTTGATCCGCAGCATACTTCAACGACTTCTCTACATTCGCCAATGTATAGCCACGTGGTTTGTAGTAGGCGTTGTAATGATCATCCAGCGCGCTGATCGTACTAACTCGCATCAAATCCAAGCCCGCATCGACGATCCCGCGAATATGATCGGATAGCCCCGCGTTGGTGTTGATATTAATATACCCCATATCGGTCCGGCGTCTGACTTCGCGAATCGACTCAATGATGAGCTTGGCCTGTGTGGACGGTTCCCCTTCACAGCCTTGGCCGAAGCTGATGATCGACTCCGGCGTGGTCAAATGCTCCATCATGATCTCCACCAGCTCTTCAACGCGCGGACGGAAGTTCATGCGCGTCTGCGGGGAGACGAATCCGCTATCGTCCGGCTGTTCAGAAATGCAACCGAAGCAACCCGCGTTACAGGAATAGGAGACAGGGACCGCCCCTTCCCAGCGATTCAGAAACGTATTGGAAGCCGTTAGACACTCATAACCCAACGCGCAGTTGGATAAATGCTCGTACAGCCGATTCTCCGGATAACGGGAAGTATAGGTTTTCACTTGATTCTTCAGTTCAAGAGGATCGCAATTCAGCGGATTCCACTTCTCGGGGTCGTCTGACAAGCGCGCCGTCACATAAAACTGACCGTCTTTCCAGACAACCGCGGAATATCCGAACAAAGGGAGTTTATAATCCTTGTCGGTCTTCACATACCCCGGCAGACAAAGACGGGTATAGCCTTGCGGAAGCAAAGCTCCAACCGCCTGGACATTCCCGGGGAGCGGCTTCATTTCGCCAGTCTCCGGATCCATGCCGATCGGCCGGGTGGATGGTAAACCCACCAACGTCGCCCCTTCCGGAAGTGGAATCAGCTCATCCTCCATGATCTCCACGATCATATCCGCGCTGCGGGCTAAACCGTATAGCGAAGAGTGATCATAAACCTGTCCTTGTTCATCTGCATACACTAAGTACATGTTGTTCTCCTCTTTGTATTCATCGCGGAAGCAATGCTTCCCGATACACTTTTAGACTGTGGAATTATGCGGGGTCCCGGCGTTCGAAGAAGTCGAACTAGTCCGCGCAGAGGCGGAGCTTGATGAACGAACCGGACGACGTGCTCCGCCGTTACCGCCACCCGAAGGCGTGTTGCCGGAAACGTCAAAAGATGCCAGGAATTCAGCGTTGGTCTTGCAGTCACGCAGTTTCTTCAGGAACCCTTCGACAAAGTCGTAAGAGTCGTTCATATTCTTGCGAATCGACCAGATCGTATCCAGTTCTTCCTTGCTGAGCAGCACTTCCTCGCGGCGCGTGCCGGAGCGACGAATGTCGATGGCCGGGAAAATCCGGCGTTCCGCCAGCTTTCGATCCAGGTGCAGCTCCATGTTGCCGGTGCCTTTAAATTCTTCATAAATAATATCGTCCATCCGAGAACCGGTATCCACCAAAGCCGTTGCCAAAATCGTCAAGCTGCCGCCCTCTTCCACATTCCGGGCTGAACCAAAGAAACGCTTGGGACGATGGAAGGCAGCCGGATCGATCCCCCCGCTCAGCGTCCGCCCCGACGGCGGAACGACCAAGTTATAGGCGCGGGCAAGACGCGTAATGCTATCCAGCAAAATAACGACGTCCTTCTTGTGCTCCACCAATCGCAAAGCGCGCTGCAACACAAGTTCCGCAACTTTGATATGGTTCTCCGGCAGCTCGTCGAACGTAGAAGCAATCACTTCACCTTTGACGGAGCGCTGCATATCCGTTACTTCTTCCGGACGTTCATCAATCAACAATACGAATAACTCAATTTCGGGATTGTTGGTGGAGATGCTGTTGGCGATTTCCTTAAGCAGCAAGGTCTTCCCTGCTTTCGGCGGCGCCACGATCAAGCCGCGCTGGCCAAGTCCGACCGGGGCAAGCAAATCCATAATACGAGTGGATAAGTGATTTGGGGAAGTTTCGAGCGCTAATTTGGTCTGCGGATATAATGGAGTCAACGCTGGGAAATGCAGACGTTCGGCCGCGATAGCCGGATTCTCGCCGTTAACGGCGTTCACTTGCAGGAGGCCAAAGTACCTTTCATTTTCTTTAGGCGTTCGGCATTTCCCGGAAACGAGATCCCCGGTACGCAGATCAAACTTGCGGATTTGCGAAGCGGAAATATAAATATCTTCCGTACTGGGCAAATAATTAATCGGTCTTAGGAATCCGTACCCTTCCGGCAAAATCTCGAGCACGCCTTCCATAAACATCAGACCGCTTTGTTCAGCCTGTGCCCTTAAAATAGCGAAAATCAATTCTTTCTTCTTTAATTGGCCGTAATAAGGGATCTGATACTGCTTCGCCAGCTTGTACAGCTCGGTAAGCTTCATCCCTTCCAGATCGGCGATTTGAAGATCCATATTAAAATAACCACCTATTCAATTTTATTGAAATCTATGAAGTCATGGCATAATGATAGACTTATTCGCCTAGTATGCCCTATCTTTGGCAACTTATGCGACGGAGAGGAAAGTTATTCTTCCGTTTCTCGCCAAACATCCGCGCCTAAAGCGCGCAAATTCGGAACCAGATGGTCATAACCCCGATCAATCAGCTCCACGCCGAAAACCTCGGTAATTCCCTCTGGAACAGTTAATCCGGCTACAACCAGCGCCGCCCCGGCACGCAAATCCGCCGCTTTGACCTTGGCTGCATTAAGCGGTCCGCCTTCAATGATGGCCGAACGGCCTTCCACGCGGATTTTCGCCCCCATCCGCACCAGCTCCGGCACATGCTTAAACCGGTTGCTGTACACAAAATCGCTAAGTACGCTGATCCCCTTCGCCTGGGTGAGCAGACTCGTCATCGGCGACTGTATATCCGTAGGAAACCCGGGATAGACTAACGCCTTGACATCGACATGATGGTAGTCTGGGCGTCCGATCACTCGAATGCTCTCATCAAGCTCTTCAACTTGGGCACCCATTTCCAGCAGTTTTGCCGTCAACGCCTCCAAGTGTTTAGGAATTACGCCATCGATTAAGACATCGCCCCGCGTCGCCGCGGCAGCTATCATATAAGTCCCCGCCTGGATCCGGTCGGGAATAATGGAATGGCGGCAGCCTTTCAGCTCGCTAACACCCTCTATCCGGATCGTCTCCGTGCCGGCCCCTTTAATCACGGCCCCCATGGAATTTAACAAAGTGGCCACATCTATAATTTCAGGCTCTTTCGCCGCATTTTCGATAATTGTAGCGCCTTTGGCTCTTGTCGCCGCCAGCATAATATTAATTGTCGCTCCAACACTGCTGACGTCCAGGTAAACCTTCGCGCCATGCAGCTCTTTCGCATGCAAATGAATGGCACCGTGCTCATTGGTTACGGTCGCCCCTAATGCTTCAAACCCTTTGATATGCTGATCAATCGGACGAGGCTCAAAGTTACATCCTCCCGGCAAGCCGATCGTAGCTTCTTTGAAACGCCCTAACATAGCCCCCATCATATAATAGGAAGCCCGTAACTTCTTTACCGGCCCATTGGGCATCGGAATCGAACGAATATGGGTGGGATCGATGCGCATTTGACTACCATCCCACATGACGCGAGCACCCAGCTCCTCCAAAATCTCCGAGTATACCGCCACGTCGCTCAAAATCGGCAAGTTATCCAGAACCACTTCGGATTCTGCCAAGATCGCAGCCGGAATTAGCGCGATTGCGCTGTTTTTTGCACCGCTGATCGAAACGCTTCCGCTCAGCGGACGTCCGCCACGGATCATTAATTTCTCCATAAGTCCAGGATCCCCCTACGTATTTGCGTCGGTACACAAGCCCATGATTTTTAGCGGCAGAAATGGAAAGACACCGTCTAAGCGGTGTACTCTCCAAGTCACCTTATTCAGCTGGACGGTCCAATCCCTTGTCCGCCCTATGGTTTGCGCCGCCCCCATCCTAGCGGAGTACGGCGCAAACGCTTGGCGTTGATCCTTAAGCCTTGTTGTTGGAACCAAACTCGCGGATTTTACCAACCACCGTAGACTTGATCGCGTCGCGACCAGGAACGATGTATTTACGTGGATCGTAAGCGTCTGGTTTAGCAGCCAATACATCACGAACCGCTTTGGTGAACGCAATTTGGTTCTCTGTGTTCACGTTGATTTTGGAAGTACCCAGCGAAATCGCTTTGGTGATATCATGCGTTGGAATGCCTGTCCCGCCATGAAGCACAAGCGGAAGCTTAACGGCATCGCGGATTTGTTCCATTTCTTTGAAGCCGAGGTTCGGCTCGCCGTGGTAAGGACCATGCACGGAGCCCAAAGCAGGTGCCAGGGTATCGATGCCGGTTTCTTTGACGATACGAACGCACTCGTCCAGGTTAGCGTATTGGATGCCGCCGATGACATCGTCTTCTTGACCGCCGACCGTGCCAACTTCAGCTTCAACCGAAACGCCTTTGGCATGAGCGTATTCAACAACTTGCTTCGTCATGGCGATGTTCTCGTCGATCGGATGATGGGATCCGTCGATCATAACGGAAGTAAAGCCAGCGTCGATCGCTTCTTTACATTTATCAAAGCTCGAACCGTGGTCGAGGTGAATTGCAACGGGTACTGTAATTTTCATGTCATGCAGCAAGCCTTCCACCATTTTAACAACGGTGTAGAAACCGCCCATATGGCGGGCAGCGCCTTCAGAAACGCCCAGAATTACCGGGGATTTCTCTTCTTCAGCTGCAGCCAGAATGGCTTGCGTCCATTCCAGGTTGTTGATGTTGTACTGGCCTACGGCATATTTGCCGGCAAGGGCTTTGTTCAACATGTCAGTCATCGATACTAATGGCATGGGTTTCAATCCTCCTAAGGATGTGGGATTTTATCTTATTTAGCCGACATTCACACACTTTCTTATTATACCACAACCTGTCAAAAATACTATTCATGCTTTCCTTTCGTTTGTGAACGCCTTGTGCTTATTTATTCCAGAAAAAGAGACCTTCTTTAGGAGACCGCGTGATTCCACGCCGCTCTTCTAAAGAAGGCCTTCTTTTCATCGCGGTCCGCCTAAAGGCGAGCTCCGCCCTTAAGCTGCATGTTGACCGCTGCGCGCATTTCATCAATGTCGAAGGGTTTCGTAAAATGCATCAGAGCTCCAAGATCTGTGGCTTCCTTGATCATATCGAGCTCGCCGTAGGCCGTCATCATGATGACCTTGATCTCCGGATTGGCCTCCTTGATATGTTTAAGGATTTCCAAACCATCCATGCCCGGGATTTTCATGTCGAGAAGCACCAAATCCGGCGAGTCGCTGCGGACGATTTCCAAAGCCATTTTGCCGTTGGCCGCCTGAAACGTTTTATACCCTTCGCTGCTGAACACTTCCATCAATAAAATGCGGATTCCGTTCTGATCGTCGACAATTAACACTTTCTTCTCTTCCACCGAAAAGCCCTCCTACAAGTCCACCCTGTAATCCTGGTCATACCTAAATACTTCGCTCCCGATTTGCAAAACCCTTCTCCACTGGAAAAAAGAGCCTTAAAAAATCAGTTGACCCATAATTGACAGAGTGTCCCCGGGCTGGCACTTGCGGTCAATCCGTGTTTAGGACAAATGCGCGATGGAGGCCTTCACGAACTCGCGGAACAGCGGCTGCGGACGGTTTGGCCGAGAAGTGAACTCTGGATGGAATTGCACCGCCAGGAACCAAGGATGGTCCGGAAGCTCCACGATTTCCACCAACCGCCCATCCGGCGAGGTTCCGGAAATACGCAAGCCGACGCGTTCCAGCGTCTCGCGATACGTATTGTTGAACTCATACCGATGACGATGGCGCTCGTACACCAGCTCGTCGTCATAACATTGCATGGCGAGCGATCCCGGTGCTAGCTTACAAGGATACAATCCCAGCCGCATCGTACCGCCGAGATCCTCGATATCCTTCTGCTCTGGCAACAGGTCGATCACCGGATATTCGGTGGACGGATTGATTTCCGAGCTGTTGGCGCCTTGAAGCCCAGCCAACGAACGAGCAGACTCGATCACGGCCACCTGCATCCCCAGGCAAATGCCAAAAAACGGAATCTTGTTTTCGCGGGCGTAACGGATCGTCGTAATTTTGCCCTCGATGCCGCGGTCGCCGAAGCCACCCGGAACGAGAATCCCGCCTACACCTTGCAGCAGCTCAGCCACGTTCTCGTCCGTTACTTCCTCCGCGTTCACCCAACGGACCTTCACGTCCGCATTGGCGTCAAAGCCGGCGTGGGACAACGATTCCACCACGCTAAGATAAGCGTCATGCAGCGCCACGTATTTACCGACGATAGCGATTTCCACCGTTTTCTCCAGCTTGTTGATCCGCTCTACGAGACCTTCCCATTCGCGCATATCCGGAGCCGGCGTCGTCAGTTTAAGGTGGTTAACGACAATCTCGTCGAGCCCTTCGTCGCGCAGGTTGAGCGGCACTTCGTACAGCGTGTCTGCGTCGCGGCATTCCACAACGGCGCTAGGATCAACGTCGCAGAACTGGGCGATTTTCCCCTTGATATCGTCCGAAAGCTCATGCTCCGTACGGCAGACAATGACGTTCGGCTGAATCCCGATGCTGCGCAGCTCCTTGACGCTGTGCTGGGTCGGCTTGGTTTTCACTTCGCCGGCGGCTTTGATATATGGAATCAGCGTCACGTGAATATACATCACGTTCTCGCGTCCGATGTCACTCTTGATTTGGCGAATCGCTTCCAGGAACGGCAAGCTTTCGATATCACCGACGGTCCCGCCGATTTCGGTGATGACGACGTCCGAGCCTGCTTCACGTCCGGCGCGGAAGACACGCTCTTTAATCTCGTTCGTAATATGGGGGATGACTTGAACCGTTCCGCCGAGATACTCGCCTCGACGTTCCTTGCCGATGACCGAGGAATAAATTTTCCCCGTGGTCACATTGCTGTTCTTCGAAAGATTAATATCGATAAAACGTTCATAATGGCCCAGATCCAAATCGGTCTCAGCGCCATCGTCCGTGACGAATACTTCCCCGTGCTGATACGGGCTCATCGTGCCCGGATCGACGTTGATGTATGGATCGAATTTCTGGATCGTTACCTTCAAACCTCTGTTCTTAAGCAGCCTTCCCAGCGAAGCCGCCGTAATGCCCTTCCCCAGTGAGGATACGACCCCGCCTGTCACGAAAATGTATTTTGCCACAGCCTAAAACCTCCTAAAGTAGTACGTGTTCATGAAAATGGGATCCCAGAAATCCAGGCAACTTAGATCATTAGCGTAACCTATTATCCGGTAAAACATAGCCAAAAAGGCTATAAAAAAACAAAAAAAGTGACACCCGAATAGGTCGGGGCACTTTCAAAAAAATGCATATGTTATAGGTTTGAATCATAAGCCCATGCAATAGTTTACCCGTTACCCCTGTTCGTGTCAAGTCAAGTCGAGAGGCATTCTCTGAACAAAATAAGACATAAAAAAGGACGGCTCTGGCCGTCCTCCAATTTGGTGCTCATAACTACGAGTTCTCCGTCCAGAGGAAAATTAATCCTCGTCGCTGTCCTCGAAATCCTCCTCGGCGTCGAGTTCTTCCTCTTCTTCGGCGAGTTCATCCTCGTCCTCGAGTTCCTCGTCAGGCAGCAATTCCTCGTCTTCGACTTCTTCCACGTCGTCATCGTCGTCATCCGGGAACAGCTCGTCTTCGGTGTCCTCGTCGATCGCATCGTAATCCTCTTCGTCATCAGATACGTACGTATCTTCTTCTTCCACAAAATCATCGTCCAGATCATCGTCGTCGTCATTGATGATGCGTGGACGTTTGGAATTGCCGACCGGATCTTCCGAACGCTCGATTGGATACCAGCGCTTCAAGCCCCATAGGTTGGTGCCGACGCAGGCAAACCGTCCATCGATATTTATTTCCGTATAAAGCTGCGCAATCGCTCCGTTAATTTGCTCTTCCGTCATTCCGCGAAGCTGAGCAACCTCATTCATAAGGTCGCGGTAATAGTACGGCGTATTTGCCGCTTTCAAGATCATAAAGGCCAAATCGACCATCGGGATTTCTTGGACCTTCTCCGGGTCGATTTTCAAATTCAAAGGGGTACTCACGTTACGGACACTTCCTCTCACGCAAATAGTTCACTATAAAGTAAAGATGAAACCTTCTCCTTAAGGCCGGTTTCCTTCACTAACATATCCATATCACACAATAGTAAAACCTATTTGGACCCAAATTGCAAGTTTTAAAAACACACCAAAGCCCCGCCTGCCAAAAGGGAAGGAGCGGAGAACCCCCGGTTCTCCGCTCCTTGACTGTATCCTTCCCCAAAGAAGGCCCCGGCCTTCTCCTGGGTTGGCGAAAGCCGCAAGGCCTTCTCTTCATCCTATGTCCAGATTTGCACTTTGACACGCCGTATTGACGTCAAATACCGCAAGCCGGGCCCATTTCCGCAAAACAGGGCCGCTTCCCCATTCAATGAAAAAGGGAACCTCATACTATACTTCAACACGCTTCGTAGGAGGGGCTACTTATACATGGACTACTCTGGATTCCTCAGGTATTTGAACGATCATGTCGACGCCTCCGGAAAAAGCGGTCGTATCATCATCCGCTTTGCGCACCCGGCTGATTTCGCCGAATGCGTACGGCAATTGTTCAAGTACAAGCGCCAGCATCCCGCGCTGCGGCACGTCCGATCATCATCGCTACTGCAAGCGCTCATCTGCCCCCTTGGTTTGAGGGGGGAGGCAGCCCGCTCCCGCTTTGGCCTTAGGATCGAAGAAGACAGCCTCGTCAGCGTCCATAGCCCAGCCGCGGCTAATAAAGGGCAAACTACCGCAATTCCTTGGGGGGTACGGCGAATTGGTGCCCCGGAAACCTGGTCCATGTCCACTGGCTACCGGGTACGCGTTGGCGTCATCGATACAGGGGCCGATTTCAGTCACCCGGATTTACGCCATTCCCTGGCCCGAGGGATCAATCTGCTGAATCGAATCAGTCTACCGTACGACGATAACGGGCACGGCACCCATATCGCCGGAACCATCGCCGCTTCCGGCGGATCGCAGGGGATGATGGGGGTTGCCCCCCGGTCCTTAATTTTTCCGGTGAAGGCGTTTGACCATAACGGCTCCGCCTTTGTTTCCGATATCATTATGGGCATCGACTGGTGCGTACGCAACCGGATGCACATCGTTAATATGAGCTTCGGCATGAAGAGCAACAGCGCCTCGCTACAGAACATCATTCGGAAAGCTCATAACGCAGGGATCGTTGTCGTCGCCTCCTCGGGGAACGACAAAAAGGGCCGCGGCGCCGATTACCCGGCGCGCTACCCTCAAACGATTTCCGTAGGTGCGACCAGCAAGGACGGCAAAATCGCCTCCTTCAGCAACCACGGTCCCAACATCGATATTTACGCCCCCGGCGAGAAAATCAGCTCTTCCTGGCTGGGCGGCGGCTACCGCGAAATGAGCGGCACCTCCATGGCGACTTCCCACGTCAGCGGCGCGGTTGCCCTGCTACTTGCCATGAAGCCGGACATGAAGCCGGCTGAAATCAAACGGCGCCTGCGACGCACCGCCAAGCCATTAACCAGCACAGCGGCCAGAACCAAAGTCGGCGGCGCCGGCGAGCTCAGCGCGGCGCGCCTGTTGCGTTCCAAACCGGGGCGCAGCAGCAGCTAGGTGCGTAGAACGCCGTATCGGTGTTGTCGTCTTCGACGCTGCTTGCATGATTATCCCTTTGATTAAGGGAGCCAGGTAAAGCGTCCAGGCAATGCTTCTAGATCCCGGAAGTTACATCTTGTCCGGAGCAGACACGCCGATCAGTCGGAGCACATTCGCGAGCGCGGTGCGCACCCCGCCGAGGAGTACGAGACGCGCTGCCGTTTGTTCCGCGTCTTCCGTAATGACGCGCTCCGCCCGGTAATAGCTGTGGAACAGCGCCGCCAGTTCATACACGTAACGAACCAGACGGTGCGGCGCGTAGTTCTCTGCGGCCACGCCGATCTCTTCTGGCAGTTCGCCAAGCTTCCGCAGCAGATCGTATTCGTGCTCGGCGGTCAGCTTGCCGAGATCCACGCTCTCCGCGGCCGGCACCTGGATCCCCTGCTCTTCCGCCTGGCGGAAGATGCTGCAGATCCGTGCATGCGCATATTGCACGTAATACACGGGGTTTTCGTTCGAAGTCGAAATGGCCAGGTCCATATCAAAGTCCAGATGCGAATCCATGCTGCGCATCGTAAAGAAATAGCGGATCGGGTCGACGCCGACCTCGTCCATCAAGTCCACCATCGTAACCGCTTTGCCGGTCCGCTTGGACATTTTCACCTTCTCGCCGTCCTGGAACAGGCTGACCATCTGTGCGATCAAAACGGTCAGCTTCTCCGGATCCTTGCCAATCGCCTGCATCGCCGCCTTCACCCGAGGAATATACCCATGGTGATCGGCGCCCCAGATGTTAATGATCCGGTCAAAGCCGCGGTCATACTTGTTGCGATGATAAGCAATGTCCGGCGTCAAATACGTATACGATCCGTCATTTTTCACCAATACGCGGTCTTTGTCGTCTCCGTATTCCGTAGTCTTCAACCAAGTCGCTCCGTCCAGCTCATAGGTCTGCCCTTTATCGCGCAGCTCGGTCAGCGAAGCCTCCACTTGACCGTCTTGGTACAGGGAGGTTTCACTGAACCAGACGTCGAAGCCAACCCGGAAGCGCTCCAAGTCGCGTTGGATCTTGGCAAGCTCTTTATCCAGTCCGAATTTGCGCAGGAACACCGTCCGCTCTTCCTCCGGCATGCTAAGCAGCTTATCGCCTTGCTCGGCGACGAGCTCCTTGGCGAACCCTTTGATGTCCTCGCCATGGTATCCGTCTTCCGGCATCTCCACATCCTGTCCAAGCTCCTGACGGTAGCGGGCTTCGATCGATTTGATCATATTGACGATCTGGTTTCCGGCGTCATTGATATAATATTCGCGCGTTACGTCGTAACCGGCAAAATCCAGCACATTGCAGAGCGCATCGCCCACAGCCGCACCCCGGGCATGCCCTAGGTGAAGGCTGCCCGTCGGATTGGCGCTGACGAACTCGACCTGCACCTTTTCCCCATTTCCCAGTCCAGTACGGCCATAGTTCTCACCTTCGCGGTACACTTGCAGCAAAATTGGATAGAGATAACTCTTGCTTAACGTAAAATTGATGAAGCCCGGGCCGGCGATCTCCGCCTTCTCAATCCCGGCCTGCCCGTGATCCAACTTGCCGAGGATTTCCTCGGCGATTTGGCGCGGGTTCTTCTTCGCGATCCGCGACAGCTGCATGGCCGCATTCGTGGCGAAATCGCCGTGGGCCTTGTCCTTTGGCACTTCCAGCACGATAGCCGGAATTTCCTCCCGCTGCGCCAGACCTGCGGATACGATCGCATCCAAAATCGCTTCCTTCAGCGCCTGGTTCATTTGTTCCAACGGATTGTGTGGCATTTAAACGTCCTCCTGTATATGTAAACTGAGTTCAAAACGTCCCGATAATTCTTCGAACACGTATAAATCGTATTCCCATACCACGTGACCAACCTTGCCATCCCATCTCGACTCCAGCTTCACGGTATCGGTGGAGAGGTTAAACTGGGTGAAGGGGGAGCGGTAAAATCCCGGCAGGCGGCATCCGCTGCGGAAGGTTTGCTCGGCCTCCACGCCGCCGTGCCGCATGATTTTCAGTTCGTCGCCGGATAATTTGATCATCGTGCGCGTCTTGGCGCCATCCGGCCCTGGATCAGGCTCTTCATACCGAATATACACGGACTCGCCCCGGGAAGCGGCATTTCCCCGCAGGTGCTGTGCGGTTTCTTCCGTTCCCTGTCGGCTCGTCAGCACGAGGCTCACCGGCTTTGTTTCCGGCATAGGGCAAATCTCCTTCCGACTTCGATCCTTACTGTACTACTATAGCCAGTTCGTCCCGGCAATTCAATACATACGCGGCACAGCGCGCCTCGCTATCAAAAAGAAGCCGCTGCTTCAGCGGCTTCCTTGTCCTGATCCGGCTTCGCCTATCCGTGAGCCTATAAGGGCTGGCTTAACGCGAGGTATTTGACCTTACCATCTGCAAAATACACATGAAACCGAAAATAATCGCCAACTTTGTAGCTCCAACGGCTGACCAGCTTCAGTGCCTCCGGCCCCAGCTTCGCTGTCACGCCGTCCGTGCCGATCCCCGTCTTCACACCGTCCGCGGCCTGATGCTCCGACCTTGTAAAGACAATCATCCGATTTAAAGCGAGTACTCCGTCCTTAAACAAACGCGCCTGTTTCACCTGCCCGGTGCCATCGTCGTAAAAGGGTTTCGTCCAGACCATATCCTCAGGTTTGGCCTTATCCAGTTGCTGCTCCCAGCCGTTGAAATCGAGTCCGTCCACCAGGGCATCCTCCGCCGCAAGCGGGTCCGGATCTACGGTACCCGCTTGCTCCTGTTCAACCCTCGCACGCTCCAGCAGGGTATCCAGCGAGGCCAACTCCTCCCGCTCGTGGAACAGCCCCTGCATCAACAGCAGAACTTGGTCGTCGGCGTAGTAGTACTTCCCTTGGTACTCAAAGGCATTGCCGGTTAAATCATAGGTCAGCTCATAGTTAGTATCCGCCAGCTTGAATTGCAGAACGATCGGCTTCCGGGAGGCTGCCGGAATCGGATTCGCAAGTGCGCTCTTCATATCTGTATAACGAAGAGATTGCAGGAGGACAAACTGCCGTTCCGCCGGAACGTTGGCGTGCAGCCCGTTCCCGCCCGCCGTAATCGCCAGAACCTCCTCTTCCTTAAAGGGAAGATGATCCAGCAAATACGGAGATTTGGCAGCCGCCTCGATATTCGTTTCCTCGGCAGCTTCCCCCTGTTCCGCCGCCGGCGCTTGAACCGGTGCGTTCGTCGAAACTTCGGATGGAGCGTCAGGGCGGCCGTAAAAAATCCAACCCGCCACCATAACCACAATAATCATCGTAAGGCCCGCTAGCATACTCCGGGCCGGGTTATTCGTTTTGATAACAATCCCGCCTTATCCCATGAGAAAGTAGTGACATAAATCATACTACCATACTTTAATTCGGTCATTTATAGTTCGTACGGCATATTTTATTTCACCAACACAAGCAGGAAGTCCCGAATTAGTCCCCTCCTTTACTTCACGAGATCTTCCACGAATTTAGGCAGCACGAAGGCCGCCTTATGGATTCGCGGCGTATAGTATTTCGTGTCCAACTCGGGAATCTTCGTCTCATCCACTTGGAGCGGATCATGGACCTTGCTCCCCATCGTGAACGTCCACAGCCCGCTGGGATAAGTCGGAATATTGGCGCCGTAAACGCGGACGATCGGGAAGATTTCCTTGACGTCCTGATTTACTTTTTGGATCAGATCCGCTTTAAACCAAGGGTTGTCGGTTTGCGCCACGAAGATGCCGTCGTCCTTCAGCGCTTCGTAAATTCCTTGATAGAACCCCCGCTCGAATAATGGCGCCGCCGGGCCCACCGGCTCGGTTGAATCGACCATGATAACGTCGTATTGATCTTTGCTTTCAATAATATGCATGTAGCCGTCAGCCACCTGCACGTCCACCCGCGGATTGTCCAGCTCTCCGGCGATTTCCGGCAGATACTTCTTGGAATACTCGATGACCTTGCCGTCGATTTCCACCAATACCGCTTGCTCCACTTCTGGATGCTTGATCACTTCGCGAATGACGCCACCATCCCCGCCGCCAACCACGAGCACGCGCTTCGGACTTGGATGGGTGAATAGCGCCGGATGCGCCACCATTTCGTGGTACACAAACTCATCCCTGATCGTCGTCATAACCATGCCGTCCAGGACGAGCATGCGGCCGAATTCCTCTGTGTCCAGCATCGCCAAATCCTGAAATTCAGTTTGTTCGGTGACCAGGGTTTCGCGTATTTTTGCGGTAATCCCAAATACGGGCGTTTGTTTCTCCGTAAACCATAATTCCATTCTCTCAACCTTCTTTCATAAAGATCGTTGTATTTTCCGCCAAAACTTCATTCCCTATATTGTACCAAACGAAAAAATAATAACACATCTCCCGGGAAATCGGTGCCTCTGCCGCTCCTGGCGTGAATGATCTCTCCCAAACTTTCCCATACTAAAACAAAGATAACCGCAGCACGGATTTGTTTTAGGATTGGAAAGGAGAGTCCCTCGTGCAGAAACTCGTTCGCAGTGACCGACATCAACATAAGCGTAAACCTCGCCGTTCGTGGCTTCTGCTGTTTAAGCTTACCCTCGGCGCCGGATTACTTGGCCTATGCGCCGCCGGCATCCTGTTGCTTTACTTGTGGCAGGCTGAGCTACCGCTCGCCGATTCAGACCGGAACTCGCAGCTGATCAACAGCAAAGGAGAGACGATCGCCGTGTTCTCCGATGGCGGGAAGAACCGGGAAAGCGTTGAGTTGTCGAACATCTCACCCTGGCTCGTTAAGGCGACGCTGGCGACGGAGGACCGGCAGTTTTACAATCATTTCGGTTTCGATATGAAGGGGATGGCCCGGGCCGCTCTCGTGAACCTCAAGGAAATGGGTACCGTTCAGGGAGCTAGTACCTTAACCCAGCAGCTGGCACGAAATTTATACCTCTCGCATGAACGGACCTGGTCGCGGAAGATCAAGGAAGCGATGTACACCGCTCAGCTGGAAATGAAATATTCCAAAGACGACATTCTACGTATGTACTTGAACGAAATCTACTACGGGCACGGCGCGTATGGGATTGAAGCCGCGTCTCAGATGTATTTCGGCAAGCCGGCCAAGGATCTAAGTCTTGCGGAAAGCGCGCTCCTGGCCGGAGTTCCGAAAGGCCCCACCTATTATTCGCCGTTCAATCATATGAAGAACGCCAAGGACCGTCAGCGGACCGTGTTGTCCGCAATGGTCACCACCGGCGAGATCACGCAGCAGGAAGCCGATCAAGCTTACGAAACCCTGCTGAAGTTCCAATCGCCGAAGCAGCAAAGCCCAACCGATAAAGCCCCGTATTTCCGCGATTATATTCGGAATGTGGTGGTCGGCGAACTCGGCTTCGACGAGACGTTGCTCGAACACGGCGGGCTCAACATCTATACGACGCTGGATCCCGATGCGCAGCAGGCAGCGGAGACGGCGGTCGCCTCGGAGCTTGGGAGCGCCCCGGAGCTGGAAGCGGCCCTGATCTCTATCGATCCGCGCAACGGCTACGTCAAAGCGATGGTCGGCGGCGCGAATTATAGGGAGAGTCAATACAACCATGTCTTTGCCGGGGCTCGCCAGCCCGGATCCAGCTTTAAGCCGATCATGTATCTAACGGCGCTCTCTTCGAGAAAAATGACCAGCGCCAGCAAGTTCAGCAGCCAGCCGACCTTGTTCCACTATGACGACAACCGTAAAACTTATAGCCCCAAGAACTTTGGCGACAAGTATTTGGGCGATATCGATATGCGCCAGGCGATCGCGGCCTCGGATAATATCTATGCCGTCAATACGATTTTAACGATTGGGGCGGAGCAGGTCATCGAGATGGGACGAAAAATGGGCATAACCAGCTCGCTACAACCCGTGCCTTCGCTGGCACTTGGCACATCGCCGGTCAGTCCGTTCGAGATGGCTACGGCGTTCGCCGTCATCAGCAATCAAGGCCGCAGCGTCAAGCCGGTGGCGGTGCTGAAAATCACCGATGCCAGCGGACGCGTGTTATATGAAGCCAAGCCAGCCAAAAACGAGCAGGTCGTCGAGCCCTCCGCTGCCTACGTGCTGACGCATCTGATGGAAAGCGTGTTTGAAACCGGGGGCACGGGCAACCGCGTCTCGAACGAAATTAAACGGCCTGTCGCCGGTAAGACCGGAACGACCAGCACGGACGCCTGGCTCGTCGGCTTTACGCCGGAGCTGTCGACGGCGGTTTGGGTCGGCTACGACAAAGGCAAAACGCTGGGCACAACCGAATCGCGGAAAGCTGCGCCGATCTTCGCCAAGTACACGGAGAAGGCGCTGGAAAAGGTACCACCGAAGATTTTTCCGATCCCCGATGGGGTGGTCAGTGTGTATATTGATCCGGAAACGGGGCTGCTGGCCACGAAGGATTGCCCGGATAAGAAGCTGGAAGTGTTCGTTCAAGGGACCGAGCCAACGGAATTCTGCACCGCACATGGGGAGGGTGAATCCGAACCGCTTCCGCCTCCAGCCGAGGAGGAGAAGAAGGAAAGCCATTCCTGGTGGAACGACTTGAAGCGTTGGTGGATGGACTAAAGGGCTGGGGTTGGACAACTTATGCAAAAGTTCTTACGATAAAGGAAGCGAACCGGAGTAGAAATATGGTGAAGGAGACTTCCTTATCTATGGACCCTATCTTGGAACAGATCAAACCGGGGGCGCCGCTGCCCCCGGTTTTTTATCGAATGACGGCCCTGGAGGCCGCCCCCCTTCTACTTGGGCAGACGCTCGTTCGCCGCACGGAAGAAGGCGATATCCGCTGCCGTATCGTGGAAACCGAAAGCTACGGCGGCGTGGAGGATAAGGGGAGTCACGCTCATGGCGGACGCCGGACGGCGCGAACGGAGATCATGTTTGGCTCTGGCGGGACAGCCTATATTTATCTGATTTACGGCATGTATAACTGCCTGAATGTCGTGACCGGCACGGAGGGGGATCCGCAGGCCGTGCTGATTCGGGCCGTAGAGCCCTTATCCCCGGCGGACGAAGCGGGAATGCGGCGCAATCGCGGCACCGCCGCCCGCAAGCCGGTTGACCTGTCCGGCGGGCCCGGCAAGCTGTGCCGGGCGCTGGACATCACCAAGACATTGAACGGCTTGCCGCTCGATCAGCCCGGAGGACCGCTATGGTTGGAAGGCGGACCGGTGCCGGGGGAATCGGGAGCGGAAGAGGTCATCGTGCAGGCTCCGCGTATCGGTATTGCCTATGCCGAAGAGTATGCGGCGAAGCCGTGGCGGTTTTACTTCCGCGGTAACCCTTATGTATCGGTCATTGACAAGCAGGCCGAGGTTTGGCAGCTTCAAGAAACGGAAGCAACCACCGACCGTAGCCTTTAACAGGTTTGAGGTTCGCAAATCGTTGTATTTCGTGCAACCTTTCCACCCCACTACCTAAAAAAGAGCCCCCTCCGGCATCAAATCGGAGGGGCTCTTCTATTAGGAGCTTCATCTATTCCGTTACGCTTCCAATGCCGCCTTTAACTCTTCCGGCGAGCGGTCCCACCATTCGGCGTTGGTCTCGATCAGCAGCCGCTTCAGCCCAGCCTTCTGCTCGTCGCCTAACCCGTCCAAGACCACTCTGCGCTTCAGCGCGTAATCCATTTTATTCACATGGTCGGCGAGAATTTTCCAGCCGCGGCGCGCTTCCGTGTCGATCCACATCTCACAGGCCGTCATCCCACCGTAAAATTGCCCTTCCGGGCCGCGGTCCACCGCCACCCAAATGATCCAGACCTGCCGACCATTCGGAACGTCCTCGCGGTTCGTTGAGAACTTAATGCCTTTCTCCACCTTACTTTTGGCGTGCATCGCCCCAACATCGATGTACACCTCATCCCCATCGATAATAACCGGGGACATGCTGTTCAAATCGATTGAGCCCGCTCCAAACCCTTTATGTTTGCTCTTCTCCTCATTGCTGATAATATTGAGGGCAAAAATCTTTTTACCCGATTTCGGTGTCTGATCCATAATTCCCTCCATTTTCCCGCGAACCTGCCGCCTCATCATCCAAGGCCCGGTTGAGTCCAAGATTCGATGTCGATTAGGCCTCTAGAAACCGCATCGTGAAACAAAGCGACTTTAGGATAATCCCTACCCTTAATTCAAAGTTCAAAAAGTTGGCTTTTCAGCACCGAGAAAGTTGGATGAAACTAGGGACCGAGTAGCGCAGCGTAGGCAAAACCTACGTGAGCAACGGAGGGCCCGGTTGAGTCCAAGATTCGATGTCGATTAGGCCTCTAGAAACCGCATCGTGATCAAAAGACGACTTTTTGAACTACCTCTCAATTTTAGCTAATAATCTTCCAATTGCAAACATATACATGCTGTAGATGCTTGTCAACGGGAGGTATCCATTGTATGACCCGACGTACTATTGTCTACAGCATTTCCATCCTTGCCTTGTGCCTCACCCTCGGAGCCGCCTGGCTGACCCTGCGAGGAGGCGGGGATTCGCTGACTTCCTTCGTCCTGGCTAAGGCGGGGCCCAAAGCGGTCCAAAAAACCGGACAAACCCCTGCGTCGCCACAGGTCGAAAGCATTCAACAACCGACCGCCGAAGTGCTCAGCAATCGGGTCGCCGAATATCACATCGACGTCACGCTAAACGAGAAGGACGGTACGTTGACCGGCTCGGAGACGTTGACCTGGACCCATCCCGGCAAAAAAACGATTAACGAAGTGTATTTGCATCTGTACCCTAATGCGTTTTCTTCCGAAGATACGACCTTTATGAAGGAATCGGGCGGGAAGCTCCGGGGCGACATTATGCCCAAGGACGGTTGGGGATCCATGGAGATCACCGAGCTGCGGACGACCGACGGCATCTCCCTGCTTCATCGGATTCAATACGTCCAGCCCGACGATGGCAACTCGAAGGACAAAACCTTGGCCAAGGTGCGCTTACCTGTGTCGGTCCAAGGCGGCGAAAGCCTGACGCTGCGGATGAAGTTTACCGTAAAGCTGCCTAAAATATTCGCCAGAATGGGTGTGGCTGACGATTTTGTCATGGCGGGACAATGGTTTCCAAAGATCAGCGTGTACGAGCCGGTGGGTACCCGGGGGCGGACGTCGGAAGGTTGGAACCTCCACCAGTATCACGGAAATTCGGAATTTTACTCCGATTTCGGGATTTTTAGCGTAAGAATCAACGTCCCTGAAACGTACAACGTGGCGGCAACCGGCTTTCAGACCAAAAAAGCGGTGTTAAAGGACGGGCGGAAGACCGTACAGTTCTACGCCGACGACGTTCACGATTTCGCCTGGTCGGCTTCACCGAATTTCATCTATGCGGAAGAGCCGTTCTCATCCGCGGAGGTTCCGGGCGTGCGGATTAAGCTATATCTTGATCCCACCCACAAGGACCTGAAAGAACGTTACTTCTATGCCGCCAAGGTGGCGCTGGCCAACTACAGCAAATGGTATGGCCGCTACCCTTACTCCACGCTGACGGTCGTCGTACCGCCGGCCAACGGCAACGGTGCAGGCGGCATGGAATATCCGACCCTGGTGACGGCGTTCGGAGCTGCCAGTGATTCTCCCAGCTACGACGAGCTGGAGCGGACGGTCATCCATGAAATCGCCCACCAGTTTTTCTACGGGATGATCGCCAACAATGAGTTCGAGGAAGCCTGGCTAGACGAGGCCTTTGCATCCTATGCGGAGGATAAGCTGATGGAACAGGAATTCGGGATCGCCCCGAATCTTCCGATCCAATCCGCCTTGATTACCTCCCCGGCTTCGCTGACTCAAAACGCCTGGAAGTACGGCTCCGGTGACGGTTACGCCAAAAACGCGTATTATCGCGGCAAGCTGATCCTGCTTGATATCGAGCGGCAGGTCGGCAGTAAGACCATGAAGCGGATTCTGAGCACCTATAGTCATAAATACCGGTTCAAGCACCCGACAACGGCTGACTTCCAGCGGGTCGTTGAGCAAGTGACCAGCCGGAGCTGGAAGTCTTATTTTCAACAATACGTCTATGACGGAAAAATGGCTGATTTTGCGGTAGACCGAATTCAAGTTACTCCGGTCGTCCAGGAGGAGAACCGCTTGTACGAATCGAGCGTGATCTTCTCCCGCAAAGGGGCGACGCATCCGAAGGTCCCACTGCTGTTCACTTTCACAGACGGACACACCACTCGCAAGCAATGGAACGGAGAAGACGCCCGCATCGAGATCAAGCTGCAATATAAAGCGCCGTTGGCCTGGGTCCAAATCGATCCGGATTACACTTTAACGGTGGAGAATATGCACATCAACAACTACTTAAAAGCGGAAGTTCCGAATTCCACGCTATCCCGCTCCAACATGAGCGTCACCAAGCTACTTGAGGCGATTCTCGGAACGTTTCTGTGGTAAGGCCGGCTCGATGAGTAAAGTTTTGTTAATTCACCTCTAAAGGAGGGAAAGAAATGAGTTTCGTTCGTTTGGGGTGGACCGCCCTAAAAAGCCAATTTCCCTCAGTCATCATCTTGTTCCTGTATCAACTGTTATGGGGATTGTTCCTCTACCGATTGGTCGATACGGCGGTGACGGCACTGTTGCAAAGATACCCTGACCCGCCGCCCACCGCGCTGTCGCGAATTCTGTTCCTGTTGGAGGGGCAGATCAATTTATGGAGCAATCCGGATGTCCGGCTGTATTGCTGGCTGTTGGCGGGGATGGCGGTGCTGCGCATGATTTTAACCCCTTTGATTCAGGCCGGAATATTCTACGGTTTTATCCCGTCCGAAAGTCGGAGCCCGGGCTTCCCACTCTTCCGGGGAATGAAAGAATTCGGCAGGCCGGTAATCCTGTTTTATGCGCTGGAGCTTATGTTAACGTTGCTACCGGCCTTCTGGATTGTGCCGAAGCTAATATCCCTTTGGCCAGGACTGGCGGGGGTTGAAACACCCACCACAACCTGGCTGGTCGGGCTCGGCTTAATTCTAGGCTGGTTTATCTATGGCTGGCTCATCCGACAATGCCTGCTGTTTGCCCAATTCGGCTATTTGTTCAAAGCTGGCGTCTGGAACTCCCTGCTGATGTGCTTTCGGAGCCTCCTGCAAGCCGTCTCGATCTCTGCCATTCTCGGGTCTTTCGGACTAATTCTCTTCTTCCTGTTCGGGACAGCTTCTTGGTTTTGGACCGGTATGCTTGCCCTCATTCTGCAGCAGACGTATCCTCTTTTTCGCAGCACATTCAAAGTCTGGAAGATGGCCTCTCAATTTCATCTTTGGCAGTCAAAAACACAAAAAAGTTAAAATTTTTTTACTCCCCCAACCCCCAGAAAAATCAAGGCCTTCGCCAATTGGCGGAGGCCTTGAGTCCTATTTCCCCTCTTAATCTTGTGAATTAACCATTGCCAAAAGATACCTGGTTTTGTTACAATAACAGCAACGCAATTTCAGTAACAGTTTTGTAATTATTTTTGTCATCTTTGGCAGGAGAATGACGCCAGATGTCGAATATGTAAATTCAGGTGTGAAATCAAAGCCGAATTCCCTTCGCCAGGGAAACGGGGGAACCACTTTGGGTGAATTGATCTCGCTTTAGAGGGATCATAGGGAACCTTCAACCGAATCCTTAAGCTAACCTCGTAGGCATTGGAAGGAGCATAACTTCTTGAAAAAGCGTTTGACTGTAGCAGCAGTAAGTTTTGCATTGCTTTTCACCATTGGAACTGGTAGCGTTTTCGCCGATTCCAAACTGGACACCGTAATCGACGGCGCGCTTGGAAGCGACTACGTTTCCGGCGGAACCACCACAGCCGGTTTCGACTGTTCCGGATTTACCATGTACGTCTTCTCTAAAATCGGCATCAAGCTGCCTCACCAATCCGGATCCCAATACAAAATGGGAACCGCCGTTGAGAAAAGCGAATTGATCGCCGGCGATCTGGTCTTCTTCAATACTTCCGGTAAAGGCATTTCTCATGTCGGCATCTACGTCGGCGACGGCAAATTTGCTCATGCTTCCTCCTCCAAGGGCGTAGTCATCAGCAAATTAAGCGATAAGTATTACGTCGAGCGTTACGTTGGAGCCAAACGGATCATGAGCAACGACAAGTATGAAGATGTGACCGGTGAAGTTGCTGAGCACGATGATGTTCAATAAGTAAAACCACGAAGCCCGTGGGGATGTTGATAACAACGTCTCTGCGGGTTTTTTCTTTCCCCTCGCTCCGCTCCTTAGGAACCATTACCCACGAAATCCTTCGTCAAAACAGGCCAAAAGAAGCCTTTTTCCCTACAAACTTGTCAACTCTGGACGCCTTTGGTAAAATGAAAAACGTAAATAGTAACAACTTTGTAATGATTCTTGTAACTGTTCTTGTGCAGCATCTTGGGTGCAACCTACAATGAAATGCCGAATTCCCAGGCACCCGGGAAACGGGGGACCCACCAAAGGGTGAATTGATCTGCTTCGTGATGGAAAGAAGCCTTTTTGAACTGCCTTTCCAATCAAGGTTAAATAGTCAGGTTTGGAGCACCGAGAAGGTTGGATGAAGCTAGGGGCTGAGCAGCGCAGCGTAGCTGAAAGCTACGTGAGCAGCGGAAGGCCCGGCTGAATTCAAGATTCGATGCCGAATCCTCATCTTGAGCTGCTTCGTGATCTGAAGATAACTATTTAACCTACCTATATAGTGAGATCATAGGGAACCTTCAACCGAATCCATAAGCTAACCTCGTAGGCCTTGGAAGGAGTATGACATCTTGAGAAAGACTTTGACAGCAGCGGTAACGAGTTTGGCCCTTCTGTTCACCTTGGGGGCAGGGAGCGCCTTTGCCGACGCGGAAGCCACGGAAACAACGCCGCTAGCCAGTATCGTAGATTCCGTATACGGGACGCCTTATAAATTTGGGGGCACCACGACAACGGGATTCGATTGCTCCGGTTTTACCCGGTATGTGTTCAGCCAAATGGGCATCAAGCTCGCGCGCGTGTCGGCCGCCCAATATAAGCAAGGGACGCCGGTATCGAAGAAAGAACTCCAAGCAGGTGACCTCGTTTTCTTCAAAACCACGGGGACCGGCAAGGTATCGCATGTCGGTGTTTACGTTGGCGAAGGGGAATTCGCCCACGCGTCCTCATCCAAAGGCATCCGCATCGACAAGTTAAGCAACAGCTACTACCAGAACCGCTACGTTGGCGCGAAGCGTGTTCTCAGTAAATACGGTTATTCTGTTTACGCTACGGAATCCTGATCACCCGGGATTCGTCAAGTTCATTGTCTCTCGCCGCAAGCCGCGTTTCCGACTCGGAACAGCTTGCGGTCTTTTTATGTTCGTGGCCTTATCTATATAACGAGACGTCCGGCAAAAAGGTTACCGGAAAGTTGGAAATCCGCTGAAAATCCATGAATTCCCTCCTATCGGCAAAGGCCTTTACAAGCTGCGTAAATCCGGCTATTGTGAGGGTAATAGAAGAAACTACGACGGATTTACCTCTACCAAAGGAGGGGCAATATGGATCAAGCGAAGTCTACGTTTCGAATCGTGCCAATGGAAGAACCGCATGGCGCGGAAATTTGCACTTGGCGTTACGATTCCCCTTACGATATTTACAGCTGGCTGCCCTGGGATCAAATGAAAGCGCTCGATGTAGAGTTTGGGAATCCGGCAATCCGTGCCGAGCAGTATGTCTCCGTGTTGAATGAAGCCGGCGAGCTGGCGGGCTTTGCCCAATACTTCCCGATGGAGGGGGTGACCCGGCTCGGCATCGGCATGAAGCCTGATCTTTGCGGTCATGGACTAGGCAAACTCTTCGTAAGAACCATCGTAGAGGAAGCCCGGCACCGCAAACCGGACAATCAAATCGACCTTGAGGTGCTCACCTGGAACACCCGAGCGATTCGGGCCTATCAAAAGGCCGGATTCGTCATTACCGACCTTTACGAGAAGATGACGCCCGGCGGGGTGTCCAAACCGTTTTACTGCATGGTGCACAAGGGGCTGCCTGAATAAGGGCAAGCCCCTTTATACACCTCACTTCGAGCAACGCAATGAGATAAGGCACATATTTCCGGCGAATGTAATTATTTTTGTTCCTAATTTTGACACAAAGACTATGATCGGACCGCGTGTTCCGTTATAATGGATAGGTAGCATACATAGGAGGGGCGATTGGAATGCAAAAGTGGATCATGAGCGGTTTGTTCGTCATCGCAGGCGCTTTAGCCCTGGTATTGATGTTTACCTTGCCAAGCCGGGAACAGGCCGAGCAAGAAGCCAAACCGCAATTGCCTGAAATCACAATGAATGCGGAACAAGCTGAAGCCACCGTCAAAGCGAATTGCATTTCCTGTCATGGCGATACGCTGCAAGGCGGAGCAGGCCCGAATCTGCAGAAGATCGGCTCGCAATTGTCCGCGGACCAACTCTACTCGATTATCACCAAAGGAAAGGGCGGCATGATGCCTTCGTTCAAGGATCGATTGAAAGAAGAGGAAATCGCCAACGTCGCCATGTGGCTTGCGGAGAAAAAATAAAGGCATTCAAAAAGCACGCCCGCCGGGAAACTTATGTTCCCGGCGGGCGTTTTTTCCCCATACCTATCCGTTCTTATGCCTAGTCAATCAATCTCACGAGCGCATCTTCTCGAAGGCCTCGTTGTATTGCTGCGCCTCTTTGATGTCAACGGCCGTAATGCCACCGTCCTCCCACGAGGTCAGACGGAGCGTTACCGTTTTATAGTCAATCGTGATAAAGGGATGGTGGTTAAACGCCTCCGAGATCGCCGCGACCTCATCGACAAACGCGATTCCCTTCATAAAGTTGGTGAACGTGTATTTGCGGAAAATCCATCGTCCTTCTTCAAGCTCCCAGCCATCCAATTTTTCCAAATGTGCTTCTACTTCTTGCGGTGTAAACGGCATTATTCTTCCTCCCCGTTCTCTTCAAGAACTCCTGTATATGTAAGCATCCCCGTCACGCACCAGGATCTGAAGTTGATTTGTCCTAGCCCCGTCTCCATTTATTGTATTCTCCAACCCATACCTTCATGCGTACCGGCCACTGATGGACCTAGCAGCGATGGAACTAAAGGTTCAAATCAAGGAAACTGAAGTCAGTTCTGCATCTCCGATAAGAAAATTAATGCGGTGGCCCTCAGGATCATAGATCACGATCGCACTCCCTACCTCAATCATGGGCTCCGTACCGAGCCCAAAGAACAAATCTTCGGCCAGTGCTTCGAGCACCTCGTTCCGATCTGCGTCGGATAATACTTCCCACTCCGAGGGCTCCATTTCGAAGAAAAGATAACTATCTTGAATCCGGCCAACCGCGTTCGTCAAATCAGCCAAAATAAATTCATAATCTCTGCCGTGTTTTACGCCCACTGCGATATCCTCCCTTTCGGCCTCTCCATTCCGGCCGTATTCTTATTATACCGGAAAAAACCACTTAAAAAAAAAGGGAAATCTGTCGATAAAATAGTTAATCGTTTCAGTCTGTGCAGGAACGCCTCTTTCCGCAAGGATGCGGGGAGGCCAGGAAAGGGTTCAATTTCTCTCAAGGACGAGGTGTACAATGGAAATTTCAACAATTATTGGTTTGATTCTCGGATTTGTCGCCCTTATTTTAGGGATGTTTCTGAAAGGCGCGCCGATCGAAAGTCTGGTTTCTAACCCAGCAGCCTTTGTCATTATATTTGTCGGGACGGCGGCCACGCTCTTCATGGCCTTCCCAATGTCGGAAATGAAGAAATTCCCGACATTGCTCAAATTGACGGTCGCCAAGCCGAAAATGATTAGCAAAGCGGAATTGATCACCCTGTTCATGGAATGGGCGACGATTACCCGCCGTGAGGGCCTGCTGGCTCTGGAAGCGAAGGTCGAAGAGATCAATGATGACTTTTTGCGTGGCGGCATGCGGATGATTATCGACGGTAACGACCAAGAGTTCGTGCAAGACGTGCTGACAGAGGATATCGCTGCTACGGAAGAGCGTCATAAAGCCGGTGCATTGATGTTTTCTCAAGCAGGGATGTACGCGCCAACGCTAGGGGTACTCGGCGCCGTGGTCGGCCTGATTGCCGCCCTGTCCGATATGAGTGACATCGAGAAGCTGTCGCATGCGATTTCGGGCGCTTTTATTGCCACCGTATTTGGTATCTTCACCGGTTACGTATTATGGCATCCGATTTCCAATAAATTAAAACGTCTGTCCAAGAAGGAAATGGAAGTTCGATTGATGATGGTGGAAGGCCTGCTGTCGATTCAATCCGGCGTATCCACGATCGCGATTCAACAGAAGCTTGCCGTGTTCTTAACCCCTGCCGAACGAGCGGAAATTCTAGAAAAGGGGGCGGGTGAGGGTGAGCAAAAAGAATAAGCATCAGGATCACGAAGAACATAACGACGAGAGCTGGCTGCTTCCTTACTCCGACTTGATGACGCTCCTACTCGCCTTGTTCATTGTCTTGTTCGGAATGAGTACCGTCGATGCCCAGAAATTCCAGGAGATGAGCGAAGCGTTTCAAAGCGTGCTGACCGGCGGATCAGGAGTTCTGGATCAAAACGCCATGTCCAGCAACACCAAGACATCCAACAGCGACAGTGAATTACCGAAGCCCTCCTCGGACGGCTTGATGACCAAGAAGAACGAACTGAAGCGCCAGGAACAGCAAAACCTAGAGGCTTTGAAAAAACAGCTTGATACCTATATCAAAGAAAACGGTTTGACCGACGACCTGGAGACCAAGCTGAATCAATCCCAACTGATGATCACGATCAGCGACAAAGCGCTTTTCGCTTCCGGGGAAGCCGTGGTCAAGCCGGAAGCCCGTCAGTTGGCCAAAGCGATCTCAACCATGCTGCAGAAATTCCCCGACTATGAGATCATCGTATCCGGACATACGGACAACGTTCCGATCTCAACCTATGAATTTCCGTCCAACTGGGATCTGAGCTCGGTTCGGGCTTTGAATTTCATGAAGATTTTACTGATTAACACGAATTTGGATCCGAAAAAATTTAGTGCGATCGGTTACGGCGAATACCACCCCGTTGCCGGCAACGATACCGCGGTCGGGCGGGCACAGAACCGCCGGGTCGAGGTCTCGATCATCCGTAAATATGCGGACAGCAGCGAGCAGCTGGGCGTAACGGCTGCTCACGAGTAAGACGCAAAAGGACAGGCTCCTCCTCCGAGGCAAGCCTGTCCTTCTTTGTTATCGTACGTTAAGTAAGCTCGTAGTTCAGAGATAAGCCCAATTCTCGCTTCTCTTGCTCGGTTAAATCGCGCCATGTACCGATCTTCTGCTGGCCCAGGTGAATGTTCATGATCCGAATGCGCTGAAGCTTCCGGACATCATAACCTAGGGCGCTGCACATGCGGCGGATCTGACGGTTTTTGCCCTCGGTCAGAATCATTCGGAATACGCGGTCCGAGATCCGCGTCACTTTGCACGGAAGCGTCATTTCGCCGAGAATTTTAACCCCTTCACTCATCGCCTTCACAAAGCTGGGTGTAATCGGCCGATCCACCGTGACGATGTATTCCTTCTCATGCTTGCCCTCCGCACGTAATATCTTGTTGACGATATCACCGTCGCTGGTTAGCAAGATCAGTCCTTCCGAGTCTTTATCCAATCGTCCGATCGGAAAAATCCGCTCCGAATGCCCGACAAAATCGACGATATTGCCTTTCACATGGGCTTCCGTCGTACTGGTGATACCCACCGGCTTGTTTAAAGCGATATACACGTGTTTGGAGCGCTTGGTCTCGATAGGACGCCCATTTACCCTAACGTCGTCCCCTGGCTCTGCCTGGCTGCCCAGAACCGCTTTGACGCCGTTTATGGTCACCTGGCCCGACTCGACCAGCTTGTCCGCTTCTCTCCGAGAACAAAATCCCGTTTCACTAATAAATTTATTAATCCTCATGATGATGCTTTCGGTCCCTCCGCTTGGTCTAGCAGCCCACCTCATTTAGCGATATCTGCTGCCCCTTCGTTATGATCTTCCTCCTCCTGCACGCGCGGGAGGGTGATAGTTACAGCCGTTCCTCGTCCGAGCTCGCTGTCGATCTTCAGCGTCCCACGATGTCCCTCAATGATTCGCTGGCTGATCATCAATCCAAGTCCGGTCCCTTTCTCCTTGTTCGTATAGAACGGCTCCCCAAGCTTCTGGAGCCGATCTTTGGCGATCCCCTCGCCTTCATCGATCACCCGCAGCACGGCCTGCCCTTGGTCGTCCTCCTCTACCTGCAGAAGGATCCTTCCGCCTTTAGGCATGGCCTCCATCGCATTCTTCAACAGGTTGATGAATACCTGCTTCAATTGGTTCTCTTCACAGTGTACCAGAATTGGGCTGGGGGAGAAATGAACCTCGAATACGATATTATGTAAATGAGCTTCGCTATCCAATAAGGACACGACGTCGCCCATCGTAAAACGAACGTCCCTGGTCTGGAATTGCACCGCCTGCGGCTTGGCTAAAATGAGAAACTCACCGACGATGAGATTAATCCGGTCCAGCTCCGCGAGCATCACATCAGTATGCATGATATTAACTACTCGGGCTCGTTGCTGCATTTGAAGAAATCCGCGCAACGTCGTCAGCGGGTTGCGAATTTCATGCGCCACCCCGGCAGCAAGCTGTCCGACGGTCGTCAATTTCTCTGAGCGCCGGAGCAGGTCTTCCATTTTATTGTGTTCCGTCATGTCCCGGGAAATGCTGATCAGTGCGGTGATTTTTCCCGCTTGGTCAAAGATAGGGGACACGCTAATGCTTACTTCCACAGGGCTGCCGTCCTTCCGCAATCGGACGGTTTCGGCGATTACCGATTCGGCGGTAGCGATTACGTCGGTTTCCGGACGCCAGATCAACCTTCCGTCCATCTCGGAATTCGGGAGAAATTCCAGAACGTTCCCGACAATTTCATCACTCCGCCAGCCGTATAACCTTTCGAAAGCGGCATTCACCTGCAGGACCTGACCCTTGATATCTGTAATATGGATGGCATCTGCGGTCTGGCTGATAATTGACTCCAGATACTCCTTCATCGACCGATTCTCTTCGTTCTTCCGCTTCATCTCGGCGGTATGACGGCCCAGATTGTCAGCCATGATGTTAATTTTATGAGCCAGCAGTCCGAGTTCATCAAAACTGCCGACTTTCAGCCGGGTCTCAAGCTTACCCGAAGCTAATACATTCACTTGGTCCAAAATATGACGGATCGGACGGATCAAACCTCCGGCCATCCCGTAGCTCCCCAGGATCATCAATACGAGCAAGGAAAAGGATACGATCAGTTGGCTGATCATCTGTTTGGCAATCGCTTCGGCGATCGGGGTATAACTGGAGACGATCCGAATAACGTAGGGTTTCTCTCCTCCGTTCGTAATTGGGACATAACTCTCCAGGACGCGCTTGCCGTTGATGCGTGTATCCACCAACAAACTGCGATTTTGGGAGATCGCCTCCGCAACGGAACGCTTCAATACCTGATCATTCTTATATCGGTACGTTCCAAACAACAATTGCCTCTCATCCAAGCGATTCGGGTCAATCCCCGTTATCTCCATCAGACTAGGATTCGTACCTAACGATTTTTGGGAAACCCGTTCCGGGCTTGTCATGGTCAGAATCGCATCCGTCATATCGCTGCTCATTTTGCCGCCTAACGTGAGCTTGACATAGTTATATACCGACCGACTTTGTTCGACAGAAATGGCTATTTGATTGGCCGTCAGCATCATGTTCGCTTCGCTGTCCAGGCGCAAATTATCCCGTACCGTAAAATAACTTAGCACGATATTCAGAGACAGGATAATTAGCGCAAAACAAGATATAATCAAAGCAAGCTTTGTTTTTATAGTCAAGCGTTTATCCCACCCCTAGAGCTATTTTTATGGATATATATGGGATTGTAAAAAATTCTAAATCCATCATACCTTTTACGACAAGTTTTGCAAAGACGTTGAAATTCCCAGTTCGTTTCCCTACAATATGTAGAAATGCCTACTCGTCTGGTCCATAAGACTCAAAGAAAAGGGTCCGTCATACGATAGTTATCCACAGGATATTAACATACTCACAGCTCATTGGGATAATATGTGTATAATAATGGGGATAATCCAGCGGTTATGCACAATGTTACCCACAACATGTTAACAACGAATGCTTGTTCGTTGGACAAGACTTGTGGATACGCTGATAAGGAGTTGATTTGTTCACATGCCATCCTCATTTCCTTTAGTCCCTGAACCGCCACCCTCAACTTATCCTCACGAGCATTGGATGGCAGAGGCTATACGTGAAGCACGCAAAGCGGAAGCCATAGGCGAAGTGCCGATTGGTGCGGTCATCGTCCGAGGTGACGACATCGTTGGACGTGGCTACAATCTCCGTGAGAGCTCCCACGATGGTACCGCCCATGCCGAGATGATTGCGATCCGCGAGGCCAGCGAGCATCTCGGGGCCTGGCGACTGCTTCACTGCCGCCTCTACGTCACGCTGGAGCCTTGCCCGATGTGTGCAGGCGCGATCGTCCAATGCCGCGTTCCTCATGTGATATACGGTGCTCCGGATCCGAAGGCAGGTTGCGCCGGAACTTTGATGAACCTGCTGCAGGAAGCGCGATTTAACCACCGCACCGATATCACAGCCGGCGTCCTGCAGGAAGATTGCGCCTCGTTGTTAACCGAGTTTTTCCGTCGGCTTCGGAAGAAATAAAATCTACTGTAACGACAAGAACCTCCAGCCCCATGAGATCATGGAACTGAAGGTTCTTATCGTTTATGCACAATGTTTGAATCGTACGCTTAAGCTTAATAGCCAAACTGGCCCATTTCTTCTTGTAGCTGCTCCAAAGTCAGCGTGTCTGTCGGAATGCCGATTTCAAAGGCCGGTTTCTCATTAATTTGAGTAAAGCGGCTGGTCATTTGGACAGCAACTTTGATGTTCTCCTTCGTTTCCGGATCGTTTACGGCGACATCTGCCTGAACGTTGTAATACGCCGGGTAGTTGTTCTCGTCGATCGCGGTATCCACCGTGAAATTGTTGATTTGTAGATGATTCTTCATCTCGTCCAACGCTTTGCCCAGTTCGTCCTGGTTGCCTTCTTGCAGTTCTTTCTTCGCCTGCTCAAGTTCCTCTGGCGTCAGCTGCAACATCGAACGGTATTCTTCTTTGGACAATATATCCAGCATCTTCGGCAACGCTTGATTCACCAGAATCGTCACCGCTTCTTTTACATTGTCATTCGTAATGGCGAATTGGACCACCTGCTTCGCTTTGAAACCTTCCGGCAACGAAGCCTCTTTTGGATCGATGTTGGTGAAGTAAGCTCCGGATTCATACTCAGCAAATAAAGCTCCCATTAATTCCGTGCTGAGCTTTTGGCTCTTCTCCGGATTGAACAGGTCCGGATTAAACTCCTCGCCGCTCTGCTCCGCCAGCTCTTTCATGTCGAGAACCAGGAATTTCCCAGTCACCGACTCCGGCATTGGCAGGAACGGAATGCTTGGTACCTTAACGTACAATTTCTCCGGCGTCACGACGAGCGGAATCGTAATTGTCGTCGTCATATCCCCTGTCAATTTGACTTCCAGTGTTGCTTCGGCTTGCATCGGGTCCTTCTGGAAAATTTGCTTGATGTTGATCTCAGCGTTCTTCAGCATGGATAATACGGCGCCCACTTCCGGGGACTCTGCCTCTTCCATTTCAACGGAAAAATCCAAGATCTTAATTTGATTCTCCAACACGTACGAGTTCATCTCAAGCGCCTTCACAGCTGCGCTGCTCAAGGCTTCCTTCGGTTCCTTCTTGCTGCTGCAGCCGGCCAAGACCAGCATGACAGACAGCATGACCAGCAAGCAGGACGTCAATAACTTTTTAAACATACCTTCTCCTCTCTCCTACCCATTCATCCTCAGTAAAAGCAAAATTTTTCTAAAATAACATATCATAAACCATTTGCAAGGATTTCGGAATACGTTCCGCTGAACTAATGAATTGCTTTCTTCTTGAAACGTCCGCCCTTAACATCATGGATATTTCCGACTGCCAAAAATGCATTTTCATCGTAATGATTCACGATTTCCTTCAGCTTGGCTTCTTCCAAGCGGGTAATGACGCAGAAAATCACTTTCTTCGGGTCGCCGGAAAAACCGCCTTCTCCCGACAAATACGTAACGCCGCGTCCCAAACGGCTTAAGATCGCATCGCCGATTTCATCGATCTGGTCGCTGATAATCCAAACCGATTTCGACTCGTTTAAACCGTCTACGACGATATCGATGGTCTTATAGGCAATATAATAGGCTAATAACGAGAACAACGCGCGCTCCCAGCCAAACACGAAGCCTGCACCGAGCAGGATGAAGAAGTTGAAGAACATGATGATCTCGCCAACCGAGAACGGAGTTCTTCGTGAAATGAGAATGGCCACGATTTCAGTCCCGTCCAGCGATCCGCCAAAGCGAATAACTAAACCGGTGCCTAAACCAAGTAAAATGCCGCCAAACACAAAGGCAAGTAAGGTATCACTGACAAAAGCAGCAACCGGGTGCAGCAGCGCCGTGCCAACCGACATCACGGTAATGCCCAGCAGGGTGGATACGGCAAACGTCTTGCCGATTTGTTTGTAGCCGACAATGAGAAAAGGGAGGTTGAAAAGGAAGAGGAAAACCCCGAGCGGGAAGCCCGACAAGTAGGAAGTCATTACGGAAATACCGGTTATGCCACCGTCCGTAATTTTGTTAGGTACCAGAAATAGTTCCAGCGCAACGGAGACGATAATCGCTCCGACTACAATAAACATAGACCTGAATAAGTTGCTCTTCAGCGTACGCTGTTTATGTTGGCGTACTTGGGTTGCTGTAGGTGGAATCAGTTGATTTGGATTAACCGCGTTCAAATGGCATCACGATCCTTTCAGTATGTTTTATAGTTCTTCCCTCTCACCATTCTTTCAAAAAAATTCATGTTCCCGTATAAGAACACACCCTAACCTTTATTATGACATTTTCTCCGCTTGTTGTCTTGCTCTAAATCTGATAAACACCGTGCATCTGAACGGCAAAAAACCCCAGCCGAGGCTAGGGCAAGGTTCGTGGTAACCCTTCCGATAAGAGCTTATCCTTCCGGGTTAAAGTTACCGTCTTGTTTTCTGATTTTCGCCTTTTTTGAACCAGACAGCGGTTCAGGTCCGCCTTTGCCCTCGTTCCGTTGGCGTTCGCGATTCTGTCCGTTGCCGGAGCCCGAGGTTTGGTAGGTTTGCGGTTTTGTCATAACGAATAATGCCTCCCTTGATTTGATCAACAGAGTTAATTTGCGAAGAAAGGGCCTCCGTTATGCATGAAAAAAGAGAGCATCTCTGCTCTCTGGATGATCGATGTATGGCGGAGAGGGTGGGATTCGCTCCGTCGAACGTAGCCGTACAAGTACGGCAACGCTGTGCGACTATCACGCCGGGGCCTACGAACATGCCTTAGGGCATGTCCGCTTCACGGCCCGTTCGAATCCCACCTTTCGCCATACACAAAAAAAACCGACTCCTTTTCAGGAATCGGTTGATTATTCTCGTATGGCGGAGAGGGTGGGATTCGCTCCGTCGGACGTAGCCGCACAAGTGCAGCAATGCTGTGCGACTATCACGCCGGGGCCTACGGACATGCCTTAGGGCATGTCCGCTTCACGGCCCGTTCGAATCCCACCTTTCGCCATACACAAAAAAACCGACTCCCTTTCAGGAATCGGTTGATTATTCTCGTATGGCGGAGAGGGTGGGATTCGAACCCACGTGGGCTTGCACCCTAACGGTTTTCAAGACCGCCCCGTTATGACCGCTTCGGTACCTCTCCAAAGGTGAATCCGATTTAGCGTAACAAATCAGATTCTACCATATCGCTTGCCGCTACGCAAGCTAATTACGCTTGGTAATCTTCTGCAAATTCCCCATATAAGGGCGCAGCGCCTCTGGAATCTCCACGCTGCCATCTTCCTGCTGGTAATTCTCCAGGATCGCAGCCACGGTGCGTCCAACCGCTAGTCCCGAGCCATTTAACGTATGCACGAACTCCGGCTTCGCCTTCGGCTCCGGACGGAACCGAATGTTCGCCCGGCGGGCCTGGAAGTCCTCCACGTTGGAGCAAGAGGAGATTTCTCGGTACAACCCGCTCTCCGGAAGCCATACTTCCAGGTCGTACGTTTTGGCAGCCGTAAAGCCCATGTCGCCCGTACACAACGCAAGCACACGGTAAGGCAGGTTTAACAGCTGCAGCACGCGCTCGGCGTTGTTCGTCATTTTCTCCAGCTCGTCATAAGAGTTGTCCGGATGAACAATTTTGATCATTTCCACCTTGTTGAACTGGTGTTGACGAATCAAACCACGGGTATCGCGGCCAGCTGCACCAGCCTCAGAACGGAAGCAGGAGCTGTAAGCCACATAATTGCGCGGTAAGTCTTCCGCATTCAGAATTTCATCCCGATGATAGTTCGTCACCGGCACCTCAGCCGTAGGAATCAAATAATAGTCGCTGGCGCCCGATAGTTTGAACAGATCCTCCTCGAACTTCGGTAGCTGGCCCGTTCCGTATAAGCTGTCGCGATTAACGATGTAAGGCGGCAGCATTTCCTCGTACCCATGTTCGTTGCTGTGCAGGTCCATCATAAAGTTAATGAGCGCACGTTCGAGGCGAGCCCCCAACCCTTTATAAAAAGTAAACCGCGAACCGGTCACCTTCGCTGCGGCTTCAAAATCAAGAATTCCGAGGTCCGCTGCAATATCCCAATGCGCTTTCGGAGTAAACTCAAAGTTCCGCGGCTCGCTCCAACGGCGAACTTCGACATTATCTTCTTCCGAAGCGCCTACCGGTACGCTTGCATGAGGGATGTTCGGAATGGAGAGCATCAGCTCGTCGATTTTCACCTCAAGCGTCCGAACCTCTTCGTCCAGCTCCTTGATGCGATCTCCGACTTCGCGCATCTCTACGATTAACTCGTCGGCGTTCTCCTTGTTTTTCTTGCGCTGTGCAACTTCTGCGGAGACGGTGTTCCGGCGATTTTTGAGCGCTTCGCTTTCTTGAAGCAACACCCGGCGTTTCTCGTCCAGCGGCGCAAAACCGGAGATGAGCTCCAGCGATTTCCCCCGATTCTTCAGCGCTTCCTCAACGCGTGTATATTCATTTCGCATGATTTTCACATCTAACATGAGTAGTCCCTCCTAGAATGATCCCGCACAGACCTGCCGACCTTCATCTGGGGAGACCCGCGGACGGAAAGGCTGCTATCGGAAGTTCAAAACGCCGGTAAAACAGATAAAACCTCAACCCGCAAAGGAGTCAAGGCCTGTTTACGGCTGCTTGGCTTGCTTGATCATCTCAACAAAATACGTATGTAGCGAGAAGTCGTCAGTCAGCTCCGGATGGAACGACGAAACGAGCAGATGCCCCTGGCGTGCCGTCACAATTTCATCGTGATAAGTCGACAACACCTCTACCCCTTCTCCAACTGCCGTGATCAGCGGGGCCCGAATGAATACCGCCCTCAGTGGAACCTCAAGTCCCTTCACGTCAAGATCGGTTTCGAAGCTTTCACGCTGACGTCCAAACGCATTGCGCGATACCTTGATATCCATCAGTCCGAGATGAGCTTCCTCGCCGCCCTCGATCTCCTTCGCCATCACGATCAGTCCGGCACAGGTCCCGAATACCGGTTTACCTTGTCCGGAAAAGCTTCGAATCTCATCCATAAAGCCGTATTTACGCATCAGTTTGCCGATGGTCGTGCTTTCGCCGCCAGGAATGATCAGTCCATCCAGCTCAGCAAGCTGTTCGGTGTGCTTCACGGTTACAGCTTCAACGCCGGTCTTCTCCAAGCTGCGGATATGCTCCGCAACCGCGCCTTGCAGCGCTAACACTCCTACTTTCATGACAAACCTTCTTTCTCTAGAGGTAGTTCAATAAGTCATTTTTTGATCACGAAGCTTCCGTTGCTCACGTAGGTCACTATGATGTACCCCGGCCATCGGAAAGAGACAGCCGGGGTGAAGGACTTGCTTTAGATCCTACGGTTCTTGGCGATAGACGATTACCAGCCGCGATCCGACATCCGCTCTGCCGCGGACAATTTGGAAATCTCGATGCCTTTCATCGGTGTACCCAAATTTTTGGATACTTCCGCAATCAATTTATAATCCGTATAATGCGTCGTCGCTTCGACGATCGCACGAGCAAATTTCTCGGGACTGTCCGATTTAAAAATACCGGAGCCGACAAATACCCCGTCCGCGCCCAAATGCATCATCAAAGCCGCATCGGCCGGTGTTGCTACACCGCCCGCCGCGAAGTTAACGACCGGCAGCTTGCCGTTCTCATGTACTTCGAAAAGCAGGTCGTAAGCCACACCAAGGTTCTTCGCCTCGGCATAAAGCTCATCCTTCGACATGTTCTGCACCTTGCGGATTTGGCTGTTGATCAGACGCATGTGACGTACCGCTTCCACGATGTTGCCCGTTCCCGGCTCCCCTTTCGTCCGGATCATCGATGCGCCTTCGCTAATACGACGAAGCGCTTCGCCCAGATCCTTCGCCCCGCATACGAACGGTACGGTGAAATCCCGTTTATCGATATGGAATACTTCATCCGCCGGGGTCAGCACTTCACTCTCGTCCAGATAGTCTACCCCAAGCGATTCCAGAACTTTCGCTTCCACGTAATGACCGATCCGCGCTTTTGCCATGACCGGGATGGAGACAACCTTCATGACTTCCTCAACGATCGTCGGATCCGCCATGCGGGCTACGCCGCCGGCCGCCCGGATATCGGAAGGAACACGTTCCAATGCCATAACGGCGGTAGCTCCAGCCGCTTCGGCGATTTTGGCTTGTTCCGCATTCATGACGTCCATAATGACGCCGCCTTTTTGCATCTCAGCCATACCTCTTTTTACACGCGATGTTCCTGTTTCCATGTCCAATCCTCCCGATAATAATCTAACTAAATATTTTACAAGATACAGTTGAAATACACAACCCGTTTACTCGGATATGAAAGGACGCTTAGAAAAGATTTTTGATGCCGTTGAACAGATCGCTGAAGAAATCGCCGATGGCTCGCATCATCAGCTTAAACCAACCGGCTTTTTCCGCATCTTCCGCTGTGATCAGGTTCACTGTCTTCTCAAGCGTTTGGTCCATGCCTGGAGCCTTAAACGAGTAGGTTACGGTTCCGACCTTCGTCCCCTGCTTCAACGGAGCTGTCAAGGTGCTCTCATCGGCCAACGTCACTTTGGGTTGTACCGCGCTCGTGTCCGCGCCTTTCGGTACGACAAAGCTAACCGCTTGATCCGTTACGACCGGAATCTCCGTGTTTTTCGCCTTTTTCACCGTCACGGTTTCTGTCCCTGCAACCGTTGTTTTCGGTGGTACGATTTGCTTCGTTTCAAAGTTATTGAAGCCGAAGTCCAGGACTTTGCGGCTTTCAACGAAACGAGAGCCTTCGGTTTTAGCACCCATCACGACGCTGATCAAGCGCATTCCGTTACGGACGGCCGTCCCGGTAAAGCAGTTGCCCGCATTCGTGGTGTGTCCCGTTTTGAGCCCGTCAAGACCATCATAGGCGTATTGCTTAAAGTTAGTCACGTTTTTATTGGCTTCCAGCATCCAGTTCCAGTTGATCATTGGAGCGGTATCTCGCTCACGGAACTTGTACGATTGGATCGTTGTGAACCGAGTAAAGTCCGGATGGTCCGTCACAATGTATCTTGCCAGAATGGCTGCATCCATTGCTGACATCACGGTCTCTTCGGTATCCGAAGGACGGAATTGTTCCGGCATATCCGCAATGTCCAAGCCGGTGGAGTTCGCAAAGTGCGCGGTTTTCATCCCCATACGCTTGGCTTCGTCATTCATCATTTTCACGAAAGCTTGCTCGGAACCTGCAACATGCTCAGCCAAAGCCACCGTCGCATCGTTCGCGGAGCCGACGGCCATCGCGATATATAACTCTTCAATAGTATGTTGATCCCCTTCGGCCAGAAAAATCCGCGAGCCGATCGTTTGGGCGGCATTTTTTCCTACCGTCACCACGTCGTCCCAACTGAACTTCCCTTGCTTCACGAGGTCAGCCACGATATATTCGGTCATCATTTTGGTCATGCTGGCCGGAGGCAAAGGAACATCCCCGTTGATGTTCATCAATACTTGCCCGGATACAGGCTCCAGCAAAACCGCGGACTTCACTTCCAAGCCCAGGGATTCCACGGAAGGAATTGAGGTGGCTGTTTGCACTGTCGTCGTTTCGGTTGTCGTAGATTCAGTAGAAGTAGATTCCGTTTGCTCTCCCTCCGCCAGTGCCATCACCGGTGCAAGAGAGAAACATAGTAGATTTAGCAGCAATACAGAAGCTACGCTTTTGCGCAGGAAACGCCGTTTGGTTGTCGACTTGCGTTGTGGTTGTTTGTGTTTCAATGCCTTAAAGCTCCCCTCATATTCTTTCATTTGCTTTATCTATTCTATCACAGGGGTACCCGCAAAAAAAGACAAGCAGGACGGAAAACGCCCTGCTTGATGTGGAAAATAATGGTTAAACCCTTCTGACTTTTTGAATTACCTCTATTACAGCGAGTAGTTTGGCGCCTCTTTGGTGATCTGAACATCGTGCGGATGGCTTTCGCGCAAGCCTGCACCTGTGATGCGGATAAACTGCGTATCGTTCCGAAGCTCATCCAGCGACTTCGTGCCGCAATACCCCATCCCGGAACGCAGGCCGCCAATCAACTGATGAATCGTATCGGAGATCGGTCCTTTGTAGGCAACACGGCCTTCGATCCCTTCCGGTACCAGCTTCTTGTCGTCGTCTTGGAAGTAGCGGTCCTTACTACCTTGCTTCATCGCGCCCAACGAACCCATTCCTCTATACACCTTGTAGCGGCGACCTTGGTAGATTTCCGAATCCCCAGGGCTTTCTTCTGTACCGGCAAACAAGCTGCCCAACATCACCGCATGCGCACCGGCCGCGATCGATTTCGTAATCTCGCCGGAGTACTTGATACCTCCGTCTGCGATGATCGGAATCCCGTATTCACGAGCTACCGTCGCGCAATCGTACACCGCCGTAACCTGCGGCACGCCGATGCCAGCGATCACGCGAGTCGTACAGATCGAGCCAGGTCCGATACCGACCTTCACCACGGAAGCTCCCGCTTCAATCAAGGCTCTCGTCGCCTCGCCTGTCGCTACATTACCGGCGATAATCGTCAGCTCTGGAAACCGTTTGCGAAGCTCGGCTACCGCTTCAATAATATTGATATGGTGACCATGCGCCGAATCGACCGTAATTACGTCAACTCCAGCTTTAACCAGCGCGTCGGTCCGCTCAAACGTATCCTTCGAGATCCCGACGGCAGCACCAACGAGCAAGCGTCCCTGCGCATCCTTGGCCGCGTTCGGGAATTGGATCGCTTTTTCGATATCCTTGATCGTAATCAGGCCCTTTAACGTATTGTGGTCGTCGACCAGAGGGAGTTTCTCGATTTTATGTTTTTGCAAAATGACTTCGGCTTCCTGTAAAGAAGTTCCTACCGGTGCGGTAATTAAGTTGTCACGCGTCATGACTTCGCTGATCTTGATGCTGTAATCATGCACAAAGCGCAAATCCCGGTTTGTCAAAATCCCGACCAACTTGTGCTCCTCATTCACAATCGGCACGCCGGAGATACGGAATTTTCCCATAACCTCCTCTGCATCGGACACGAGATGATCCGGAGTCAATGAGAAAGGATTCGTGATGACGCCGCTCTCGGAGCGTTTCACTCGGTCGACCTCTTCGGCTTGCTGTTCGATCGGCATATTCTTATGAATGATACCGATGCCGCCTTCCCGTGCAATCGCGATTGCCAGCGCGGATTCCGTGACCGTATCCATTCCCGCACTGATGAGCGGAATATTCAGCTTGACCTTGTCGCTGAGCCGAGTGGACACATCCACCTCTTTCGGCAATACCTCCGATTTACGGGGAACCAAAAGCACATCGTCAAACGTTAAGCCTTCCTTGTCAAATTTACTTTCCCACACCGTGATGAATCCTCCTTCGATTTGGTTGTTTTGTTGGGCCCTTTCCTGAAATCCGGGTATAAAAAAAACGACTACCTCTGTAATCCCTTAGAAGAACATAACCCTTATATATCAAGACAGAATAGGCACTTACGAAAATATATTGTTCCCATCTTAGCAAAGCCCCCCTAGGCTGTCAAGGACAACCGCAGCCAAAAAATCACTCGGCCGCCCACCGAATACGAGTGTCTATTTCACGCGCACATTAGGTTCATTTCATGGATTCTGATGCTAATCCTGCCCCATTCCTCCAGCTTTGATTCGGCAAAAAGAAAAAGGACGGAGAGGCCACATTCGCCTTCTCCCTCCTATTCTTCCGATCCAGTGCTTCGTTACCGCTTGTCGTGGGTAATGACCTGGTCGATGATTCCGTACTCGCGAGCTTCGTCTGCGCTCATGAAATAATCTCGATCCATATCCTTTTCAATTCGCTCCAGCGGTTGCCCGGTACATTCCGCCGCAATGGCGTTGAGTCGTTCCCGGATCCCTAAGATCCGTTTGGCACTGATCGCAATATCACTGGCCTGCCCTTGCGCGCCTCCATGCGGTTGATGAATCATAATCTCACTGTTGGGCAGGGCAAACCGCTTCCCTTTGGCTCCAGACAATAACAGTATCGCGGCAAAGGAAGCCGCCAACCCGGAGCAGATCGTTTGCACGTCCGGCTTCACATATTGCATTGTATCGTATATGGCAAAGCCTGCTGATGTTGAACCACCTGGACTGTTGATATAGAAGTAAATATCCTTCTCCGGATCTTCAGCTGCCAAGAACAACATCTGCGCTGTAATGCTATTGGCGACCTGATCGTCAATCGCTGAACCGAGGAACACGATCCGATCCTTCAGCAAACGCGAATAAATATCATACGACCGTTCACCTCGTCCGGTTTGTTCGATAACATAAGGGATTACTGAACTCATGGCTTACCCTCCTTTGAATCAGGCGGCAAGACCGAGGGACATGAAACTTTGCCGGTTTTGTACCGGATCGGTAGCAGGGGAGCCTGATTTGCTCCGCAGGGAGTTGCGGCGATACGATTGGAGTGTTAACACCGGGACTATATCCTGAGGCCGGACGTCGTTATACAGCATCGCAAGCGCAGCGGCGTCTTCTCGGCGGACCGCATCCATGTACGCATAAACAAGTACGTCATTGGATGTGTCTGGGGATGCAGCCTCCCCAATGGAAGTCCCTTTACCTGAGGTGTCTCTGCCTTCTCGTCTGGAACCCTCCACGGCATTTCGCAGTCTGACCCTCGCTCTGTGCAGGGCGGCTTTGACAGCCCCTTCCGTCGATTGAATCAACTGCGCAGCTTCACCGGCCGTATACTGTAAAATATCGATCAGCAGTAGCGCGGTTCGTTGAAGGGGCGAAAGCTCGGAGACCAGGGTCTCCATCGCGCCCCACACTTCAGCGGGATCGTTCTGTCCCGGCGCTTGCAGAAGTTCGTCCATGGGAAGCGACTCTGCCCGAAGCCGCTTTCTCCGGCTGCGGTCAATCCACGCATGCTGAGCCGTGCGATACAGGTACGTTCGTGTGATTTGAACGTCGTCTCCTTTACCTTGCGTCGCCGACCAAATCTTGAGCCACGTATCTTGCGCCAAATCGTCGCCTTCCCAAACCGAGCCGGCTAACGATCGGCAGTAATTGCGTAATGCTGCACCATGCATCTGTATCCATATCGGGAAATTCACCTGTTCCATATTAGACCTAGTTCGCTTAGGGTTTCGCTTAACCAGCTCTTTAGCTAACGTTGGCATCTCGGGCACACCTCCCATCTGTAGACGGACATTATCATATACCGGCCTTCCATCCCTGCTCCACGCCTTCACGTCACGATCGGTTCATTTCCAACCTGGAGTAAGCTAAATTTCTTACTCACCGGTATAAACGTAAATTTCGGCGAAATCGATACGCGGGATAAAATTTTGATGTTATGGATCGTTTATTCATGTTATTCTCAATCCTTCGATGAGGTTTAAGCCTTGGCCGCATTCGCTGATCCCCAAAGTGAGCCTGGGTTTACCCGGTTTGGGTAAAGATGAAGCATGCTGTTGTATAAATCTGAAGCGGTGTCTGTCTCTTTCTCCATTCGATTAAAGTCTAACAGATATTGCTGAGTCTCACCTAAGATTTTGGGGTTATTCTCATTCTCGGGGACTTTGTGCCCCGCCACAACAAATTTTGGATTTAGTTGCATTAGACGATCTATGGCTTGAATCCATTCGATTCGAGAACTTTCCGTGGTTTCAGCTAGATAGGGATGGATTCCGTTATAAACAACATCCCCGGTCACTAGTAATTCTAGATCCGGAATCCACAATGATGTTGTATTCGCGGTATCCGTATACCCAGCTTCAATGATCTCCAACTTATGTCCTTCGAGTTCAAAAGAATTCATATTGATAACATCAGGAAAGACCTGAGGTTGAGGTATTTGATCAGGGAATAATTTATCCCAAAAGCTTTCAATTAGGTTTCCTTGTTTCAAACTCTCTTTTACTGTTCCTTCTGTTGCCAATGCTTTAGCATGGGGAAAAGCTTCTTTTATTTGTTTGATTCCAAAGAAATGATCACCATGACCGTGCGTAATATAGATGTATTTTAGGTCACGGTTAAATGTCTTTATCCAATCGATCAATTTTTGGTTATGTTCAATAGTAGTAAAAGTATCGACTAAAATTGCCTCTTTTTCTCCATAAATAAGAACAGCCGTATTGGAAACCCATTGAAGTTCCTCTTTTCCTTCTGGCAAGGTCCTTGTGAGGCTGGCACGTTTTACGCAAAGTTCAGCGAATTGTAAGTGTGACATTTTAACCCTCCTTAAAATAATTACTTTGACCCTTTTTCATCTGTGATCTATTTATACCGCATTGAGAATGATCAGTAAAGAAATATTTTTTACTAATCGTTCTCTTATCGGCAGCACGCTTTTTGTAGTTTTTACTTGAGAA
>NZ_JADCNN020000028.1:0-49487 GCF_014947195.2 Paenibacillus rhizolycopersici
GATTATGCCTCGTTAACTGAAGGTTTTTTAGTTTTGAGATGGGTTTGCGTATCATTATCCTATTTAGAAATCTGGTTAAGTATGGAAGGAAGAAACTGAAAAAACAATATATTGATATAGAATACATAAATGGTATATAATAACAATAAAGGATCTGGCCGGAACCTATTATATTATAGGAGGCTTCGTCAATGAAACTAAAAGCTATAGTATCATTTTCCTTAGCACTATTTTTTGTTACCTCAAGTTCAAGTGCCTACGCTGGTTCAAATATTACGAATATCAAGGAAAAGATAATCGTTATCACAGACCAGATACATGAAGTAGAAAAAAGAGTACAATATAAAGTTTCGGAAGATAATGCAATGAATAACTTTAGAAATAACTATGAAATAAGCTACAATGAAGAGATTCCGCAAGATAATTTTGACGCTATAGTTATCTCATGGGAAAAAGCAGAAAGCAATATGAATATTCTACAAAATATCATAAGTAATGGTCGGGAAGTCTTTGTTTTTGGTGAGAATCTGGATTCTAATAAAATCTCAAAATTTACTCCAAGTAGAATAACAGATCAAGCAAGAGAGAAAGAATCAAAAGAAGAGATGAATGAAGTAATTAATGATAAGGAAGAGTCTTGGAATTTAATCGGATATGTAGATGGTGAACCTAAATTTTTTAGTAATATTCAGTCGTACACATATGAGGGGAAGAAAAAGGCGCTTTATGAGGATGTCGTACTTCAAGAGATTTCACAATTTGGAAAGGATAATGCTGAAGATATCGCATCTATACTTAGCTATGGCACAGATACAATTATTACTAGTGGTTATAATCTCAATAGTTCGTTATATAGAGATGATGCAAATGGAAACTCGATACTACGGGCTACATTAAATGCTGACTACATTTTGAAAAGAAACACAACCGAAGATCAGGATCCCAAGTATGATTATCTTTATCTGAGAAATAATGTAGAATTAACTTCTTATAGTACGGTTACGTCTCTTGAAACAATAGACATAGATCATAGCTTAAAATACCCCTCTTCGGATAATATTTTGGATTGGGGGCCTGACTCGACCAATAATGCGAATGGAAATTCAATTACTGTAGGTTTGCCTTGGGCAGTTTCATGGTCATTCACTCCATCAAATGTATCGACGGATATTTCTGTGTCTGGGGGGCAAACTTCAGATTCATTGCATTGGAGTGTTTACAATGAGGCATTTACAGGATTGAGGTACTCCTTAGGTAATCCGACAAGAATTCAACCTGGTACTGCATGGGCGTCTACTGGATCTTTAGCTTCCATCAACATGGATAACTCTGCTAAAGTTAAGTATGGGACTACGGATTACTACTTGAGTATCTATAAACAAATAGAATATGATTATTAATAAATACATGTATACGTTGAGGATAAGATCATGAATAAGAATATTACCCCGAATAAATTAATACTTATTTTGACGATTCTAATCATAGCAGTCTTATATTTTGTAGTAACGATGAGCTACGCTGAAAATGGGTACGGACTCCTTATCCAACAATTAAATAACACTATTATTATTTTGTTATTAACTCTTATCCTCTTCAAATTGAGTAAATGAAAGTGAATAGTGTGAACAAAATGGCAGCCGTTAAAACGGCTGCCATTTTAATTTTCTTGCCGCCTCGAACCGCTTGGCGACGGCCGGCCAATAGACGACGTTCCACCAAGCTTTGATGTAGTCGGCACGCATGTTCTGATGCTTCAGATAATAGGCGTGTTCCCATACGTCGAGCGGAAGCAACGGAACGACGTCCCATTGCGACAGGTTCTGGTGTTTCTCCGCCGTGAGGATCTCCAGCCGGTGGGCACGCGGGCTCCACACGAGAATGGCCCAACCGCCGCCTTCCACCTTCGCGGCCGCTTCGGAGAACTGTTTATGGAAAGCGTCGTAGCTGCCGAAGTCGCGTTTGATCTGCTCTAGCAGTTCACCTTCCGGTTTGCCTCCGCCTTTTGGACTCATGACATCCCAGAAAATCGTATGAAGATAATGCCCCGCGCCGTTAAAGGCCAGTTCTCGCTCCCAATGCTTCACTAAATCGAAGTTGCCGGATTTGCGGGCTTCCTGGAGCTTCAGCTCCGCTTTGTTCAAATCGTCGACGTACGTCTTATGGTGTTTGTCGTGGTGGATGCGCATCGTCTGCTGATCGATGTGCGGCTCCAGTGCGTTATAAGGGTAAGGTAAAGGAGGAAGCGTATGCCCGCCGATTGGGACGGGACGCTCCGGCGCACGTGCTGCGGCTTCTTCAGCGTTGTCGTTCGCAGCCGGTTCTTGGCGAAGAGGTGCATCTTCCTGCACGGCTTCCGCCTCGAAGTTCTCCTCAGAAGTATCGTAGGTGTCCTCTCTGTTTAACGATGCGGGGAGGGGGGCAGCAGGCGGATAAGGATAGGGTGTCGCTCCGGCCATGTTGCCGGCAATTCCCCCCGGCCGGTTCAACCGCTCGAGGACCTCGAGGAAATACGCCGATTCGCGAATGATATGCTGAAGTACGACCGGAGCGAGCGGTACCATCTTGACGGCATGGCTATGATTCAGCATGATTTCTAGCTGGCGGATGAATTCCCTCGATTGCTGGAACGAGGCTTGCAGAAGCCGTTCCGTCTGCCGGACGACCTCAGGGCTGGAGGCGGCGGAAGGGGTCGCCAAAGCGTATTGCAACAGCCTGTCGGCCGCGGTCTGTGTCCCTTCAAATACGGGCTTCCATTCCTCCAGAAGCTGGACGTAATTGGCCTCCAGGCCGGGAACAATGGCTTGGATCACCTCCGTATGCTCCGCTTCCTGTTGCTTCCAGAAACGGATTTCCTCCAAAATGCGCACAGGCAAAAAAGGCCCGTAAACGAACAACATCGGCCTACCTCCTCAAGATTAAGAAGTACATTACTACTAACTTATGAGCGAGGAGGGTTGGCTTATGCTATTCAGATACAGACCCGATTTGCACATTGGTATTTTGGGATGCTAGCTTGATTTTTCCGAGGAACAACGACACTTTGCGCAAATACTCCTTGGGATGCTCACGGAAAATCAATTCATGATGAGCTCCGTCCACGATCCACACGCCGGAATCGGGGTTGGTCTGGTTGGCTGCGAGTTTCTCCGCGATGGGGTAAGGGGCCTTTTCATCTTCAGTGCCGTGAATGAACAGAGTCGGAAAAGGATAGTCCTCCGATTTAACCTGAGCGTACGGAATTTGCCGCAGGCTGGTCCCGTTTAGCACCGGCAACAGCATGCCGATGATCTCCAGCGAAGGATGGCGGGGCAGCCCGATATGCTGACGGATGTTGTGGTACATCGTATCCGGCTCAAGCAGGAACGTACTGTCAAGGATCATACCGTCAATGTCCGGGCTTTTTAAAGCAGTTTGCAATGCGGTCCCGGCTCCCATAGAGAAGCCCCAGACGATGATTTCCTGGCCGCCTCGCTGCTTGGCAACCTGAATCGCTCCGAGCAGCTGTTGGGCTTCCTTTTTGCCGCCGGTGGCGACTTCCTTGCTGTTTTGCGCGGCAAAGCCGTAATCAAACATCAGGACATTGAAGTTCAACCGATGGGCGAAATTGGCCAGATCATACATCGGAATCCAGGTTTCTTCACGGTTGGCTCCATACCCATGGCTAAAGACGATGGTTTTGACGGAATCCTCCGCAGGAATATACCACCCTTGCATTATTCGGCTCCCGTCGGCTGCGGGAAAAGCGATGTTCTCGTATTCGAGGTTGATGGACAGCTTTGGATTAGAATAAAGCGGTGCCACCTTTGGATTGGACAATACCCAGGCGATATACCCGTGCAGCGAGACAAAACAAAAAATCAGGAAGAACAGCACGGACAACAGGAGAGCTACGAGGATATTTTTAATGCTGACGCGCCGGGTAGTCGCCGCGGGAACATCGTCGGTAACGTAAGCCGAAGAAGGCAAGGGAAGGTCATTTCGGCCAGTGTGGCTCATGCGCTTCCCTCCCAATACTGGATTATATGATTGCAAAAGCGGACAGTTTACCGTTAAGAAAACGCTTTTATAGCAGGTGAACCGGAGAAAATGTCGAAATAACGCGATTCTCCTGAATTTAATCGTAAGTCGATCCCTTATTAATGTCAATGGAAGGTGTTTCATTGACGGAAATTCGCTTCTTTCATATAATTTATGTAACCGAGTTTCATATAGTGAAACCTAAGGAGAGTAGATGCCGGATGGAAGACCGGAAGCTGACAGTGCGCGCGGTCGAGCGGGCTTTGGATATATTGGGTTGCTTCACGAAAGCAAGCGATTTGGGGTTGACGGAGATTGCCGCCGAAATCGGCCTGCATAAAAGCACGGTCCACCGTTTATTGACCACGTTGGAGGAGCGAGGTTTTGTCGTTCGTGATCCGGCGACGGAGAAATACCGCCTTGGTCTTAAGGTCTGGGAGCTGTCGACGCATATGTCCCACAGCGACGACCCGGCCGTGCTGCTGCTGCCGCAGATGGAGCGGCTGCGTGATCGGCTCGGGGAGACGGTCAGCCTGTATTTGCGCGACGGCATCGAGCGGTTGCGGATCCAGGCGGTGCAGAGCAACCAGGCGATCCGCCGGGTCGCGCCGGTCGGTGCGCGACTGCCGCTGTACGTGGGCGCGTCCAGCAAGGTGCTCGTCGCCTACTCGGGCGACGAAGTGCTCCAGGCGGTGCTGGACAGCCCGGATTGGCCGCCGACGGTTGACCGGGCGGCCTATGTGGCGCAGCTGGAGGAGATCCGTAAACACGGATATGCCACCAGCTACGAGGAGCGGGAGCCGGGGGCATCCGCCGTCTCCGCGCCGATCTTCGACCGGACGGGGAAGCTCGCCGCCGCCCTGTCCGTGTCGGGGCCGGTCAGCCGCTTGACGTTGCAACGGCTGGAGGAGTACGGGCCGATCCTGGTGGAAGCGGCCCGGGAGATGGGCCTGATGATGGAGCCAATAAGGTAAGGTGATTAGATCACCTTATTTGTGACTCCGTGTTTCGCGGCATCCTGTGTCTTGAACACGCAAAAGCCCGCCCCTTATGGGGCGGGCTTTGTTGGCATCGAGGGGGCAGTAAGCACAGCGCGGCTTACTTGGTCCCGCGAACCCAAGCCGCGATATCGCCGACGATCTCTTTGGACACGTTGGACGGCTGGTTGTATTCGGCGCCGATGGAGAGGCCGTCCACTTTGGCCAGAAGATGATTGACCTGTGGATACGACTTGAACGTGACGTCTTTGCGGTTCTGCATCGCCGTTTTCCAACCTTCGAACTGTTTCATCGTCACCTGCCAATCGTTCTCGCCTTGCAGGATCAGCATCGGACTGGATTGCCGTTTGGCGAGCTCGGCCGGCACATAGTTTTTCTGCTCGAACCACCAGTAAGCAGGCTGGGACGGGAATTGCTCCGGCATATGGTCAACCGTATACTGCGGGTCGTTGACCATCGCGGCGATCGACGTGTACACAGCCGCTTGCTGCTCGTAAGGCGCCGGGTCCTGGCCAAGCTGCTTCACACGGTTGACGAGTTCGGCTTGCTGCTCTGCCAACACGTCGGCGAATTTGCCGCTCGGCCCGGACAGCAAAATCGTCCCGGCGATGTCGCCGTTAGCATCGCCTGCGGTAATGAGCGGCATAGCGTAACCGCCTTGGCTGTGACCGGCGACGAAGATGCGAGAAGCATCGATCTCCGGCGTTTGTTTCAATAATGCGACCGCCTTCAGAGCATCGTCGACGGTCTCTTTCTTTAGTGTGAACTTCGGATCCGCTGCAACCTTGAACGTATGCTCGTACGACACCTTGTCGTAGCGCAGCACGGCGATGCCTTGCGCAGCCAAACCAACCGCGAGGTCACGGAAGGGCTTGGAGCTGCCAATCGCCTCGTTCCGGTCGTTCGTGCCGGAGCCGTGCACGAGCACTACTGCCGGGTAAGGACCTTTGCCCGCGGCTGGCAGCGTCAATGTGCCCGGGAGGGCCATGGCGCCTTCGCCAACGGTTACTTCTCGCTCGGTGTAAGCGGCAGCGTCGTCGTAGGTGGGTTTTTGGTATGCCGAGCTGGTCGCAGCGGCGATATACATATCATCGACCTCCCCGGCGGTGTTAAGCCGAAGCGTCAGGTTCACCGGAAACGCCGCCGTTTGGAACGCATACGTTACGTTGCGATGTATCGAGTTGGTCGTTTCGCTTTTGGACGGAGCGCCCGCCGCTTTGCCAAAAATCGTTTCATAGTTGGCCCACAGCTGGTTCAGCATGGCGGCCGGGAGGGCATAGGACGAAGAAGGGCTGACATATTTCGCTGCTTCGGCACCGTTTCCGGCAAGCAGCGCGTTCAAGAACAAGTCGGCGTGATCTTTCGCCCCGACTTCAGGCTGATTCGTGCTCTTTACTTCAAACGCCCCAGTAAGAAAATCAGCGTCAACTAGCGCGCGGCCGTCAGCAACGCGTACCGGCTCGTCTAAAGTAACGCGGTTACCGTCAAGCTGAGCCTCCGCCGAACCGATCGTTAGCACCAGTTTATGGTCGTCCTTCGTCACAAGGATCGTAGCGCTCCCGGACTCCCAGCGGACTTGTGCGCCAAAGCCTTCGGCAGTTTCTCGTACCGGGGCCAGCGCCGTGGCGCTTTGCTTCGCCGCAAAGGCGGAAGCGGACGGAAGGGTCAAGCTGAGCGCCAGCGTTGCGGCGGCAGCGTTTTTCAACAATTGGGATCGTTTGGTCATCGTAATCTCCTCCTTAATAACTTTTATTTTGCGAGCCAGGCAGACCAACCGATGACGGCCAGAATGCCAAGCAGGGTAATCCAGGATAGCGGATTAGCAAAATTCATCGTCCAGCCGATGCCGCTTCGCTTCTCGACAAATAACGATGGGTCTTGCGGATTGAAGTAAATGGAACCTAGCTTCCAGTAGCGGTCATCCGGAACCGGTGCTGTGCTTGTACCGGTAGCTGCTGCGGTACCGCGGCCGATTCGGCTTCCGCCTTGTCCCGTGGTGAAGGATAACACCAACGCGAACAGCACGATGAAGACAGGGACGGCCATGCTAACTAGCGTGATAATGTTCTTGTCCATCGGGCGAATCAGGTTCACTTGCATGAAAGAGAACATCAAGATCAACGCCAGCGAGGACGCGAGTGTAAAAACGGACCATCTGCGACGGAACGCGACGTTTTGGCGGAGTGAACGTTCCGGGTCGGCGGCTTGAAGCTGCTGCTTGCTGTGTTGAATCGACCAGTTGACAAACCCGAACAATATAGTCATAATCACCTGCATCACGTTGGGAAACAACACGACGCGGTAAGATTTGGTGGCGCTGCGGACTACTTCCCCGGAGAAGTCAAACTTCATCGCGACGGGATCTGGTATGGCGGCGTATTGGCTTAACACCAAGGCTACACTGGCGGCAATAATCCCTGCGTGGATCAAGAACCACTTGCCGGAAAGCGCCAGCTTTTGCCGGCGAAAGCCGGTGTCCACCGCCAGTAGAGTGGGAGCGGAGGAGGCGACTGGCAAGGCCGGACGGATCTTTTTCATACGGAAATAAAATACAAGGTAGAGGGCCGTAGAGAAGATAATCGTCAATCCGATATAAACGCTAAACCAGACTCCTTGGGCGTTCCCGTCCTTGTTCCATACACTAAGCAGGCACGCAATCAGCAACAGGGAATAAATCCCCCCGCTCACAGCGGCATATTGCCGACGTAACCGACGGATCGGTTCGCTCCAATACTGCTCCGGGCTGACCGATACGCCGAAGCTTACCGTTTCCCAGGTCAAATAAGGCATGAAGGCCAGAGATGCTACCAGGGGTACAAACATAAGCAGCAATAACAAGGTAGATAGAAACATCATAGGGCACTACTCCTCTCGAGTAATTTCTTGGTGGATTTGTTCCACTAGGGAGAGCAACTCGTCCTTCTCGATCCCGCGGCAGATGGCCTCCGCTACGATCGGACGCAGTTCTCGCCGTTGTTTCTCGCGGAATTCGGGAGTCACCGGGGGCATACCCTCCGGATCAATGACGACGCCTTTTTGGCGATGGACCTGAATATATCCTTCCTGCTTCAGCAGCGTGTAGGCTTTGTTCACGGTATGCAGGTTAACGCCGATGTCGGAAGCCAGACTTCGTACCGATGGCAGGGGCTCCCCCAATTGAAGCTGCCCGCTGGCAATTCCCTCAATAATTTGATGGACCAGCTGCGTATAAATCGGGACATCCGATTGTAAATCCAGCTGTATAATCACAATGTGGCATCTCCTTCTCTTGTTCTAACTGTTATACTTATAATATAACAGATGGTTGTTGTAGTGTAAAGTAGTCGTTTGGTTTTATTAACATGTTCTTTTACAAATAGAAGGGGGCTGAATCGGTGCCATCCTATATCATCGTAAAGCTATCGGAAGTTACGCCGGAATTGCTGGAACCGATTCACTGGCTGGAGCAAGTTTGCCGTCAAGCGGACGGGTCAAAATTGAACATCGGCCTGGATAACTTGAGCAAAGAAAGCGGCGATCACGCCTATCTCTACCAGGTGGAAGGGAGTTTGCGCGGATATTTAGGTTGGTATACCGCGGATGGGGTGGAGGCGAACTTAATCGCCATGGTTCACCCGGAATCGCGCCGCCAAGGCGTATTCCGACGGTTGCTGGAGGCTGCGATCACGGAGATGGACGAGCAGGGGATCCAAACCTACCGGTTTAAGGTTCCCGCCGATTCCGAACCCGGCTTACGCTGTGTGGAGCATCTGGGCACGCGGTTTGACGGCTCGCAGTTCGCCATGGAACTCACCTCCTGGCAAGAAGATTCAGCCGGTCACGCGGACCTGACGCTTCGTCCGGAGGAGCTTGAGGATTTTGGCTTTATGGTACGTTGCTTGTCGCAGGCGTTTGGCGATACCGAGGAGTGGACTATTCTGTATTTGGGCCATACTCGGGAGCCCAGCCGCCACAACTATATCGGCTGCTGCGGGGAAGAGCGGATCGGCTTGATTCGCGTCAATCTTCTGGGGAACGAAACGGCGGTGATCCACGATTTTTGCGTGCTTCCGTCCCAACAGGGGCGTGGGTATGGAGGAGAGATGCTAGCCCAAACCGTGCGGTTGCTTCTGGCGCAGGGCCGTACGAGGATCCGCTTGAGCGTGGCCGCAGATAACCGCAGCGCATTGGAGTTGTACCGCAAGACTGGTTTTGCAATTGTATCGGAATCGCGATACTACGTCTGCAAAAGAAAAGAGTTCCCTTCATAAGGTTGAAGGGAACTCTTTTATATAGAGAAGGTTGGACGATCAGTTTGAAGCAATCATTTGACGCAATACCGTTTGCAGGATGCCGCCGTTGTGGTAGTAATCGACGTCAACCATGCTGTCGAGACGGGCGATAGCCGGGAATTGGAACGTAGTCCCGTCCGCGCGAGTTGCCGTTACGGTCAATTCTTGACCCGGCTTCACGTCATTGCTGAGTCCGTCGATATCAAACGTTTCGGTACCGTCGATGGCCAGCGTTTTCCAGCTCACGCCTTCCTGGAACTGCAGCGGCAGAACGCCCATGCCAACCAGGTTGCTGCGGTGGATCCGTTCGAAGCTCTCGGCAATGACCGCTTTGACACCCAGCAGATACGTGCCTTTAGCTGCCCAGTCGCGGGAGCTGCCGGTGCCGTATTCTTTGCCGGCGATGACGACGAGGTTCTGGCCGCCTGCTTGATATTTCATCGAAGCGTCGTAGATGGACATCACTTCATCCGTTGGCAGATACTTGGTTACGCCGCCTTCTGTGCCCGGCGCCACTTGGTTGCGGATACGGATGTTCGCGAATGTGCCGCGCATCATGACCTCGTGGTTACCGCGGCGGGAACCGTAGGAGTTGAAGTCCTTCCGTTCGACGCCATGATCGGTCAAATATTGACCCCCAGGGCTGTTTGGTGAAATGTTACCCGCCGGGGAGATATGGTCGGTCGTGACCGAATCGCCAAGCAGGGCCAGTACGCGAGCGCCGCGGATGTCGGCGATGTCGGACAGCCCCTCGCCAATCTTCTCGAAGAATGGCGGGTTCTGGATGTAAGTCGATTTCTCATCCCACTCGTACAGCTCGCCTTGCGGAACCGGAATCGAGTTCCACCGTTCGTTTTGCGTGAAGACGTGCTCGTATTTGCTGCGGAACATCTCCGGACTCACCGATTGGCCGATCGCTTCCTTGATTTCCGCGGAAGAAGGCCAGATGTCCTTCAGGTAGACCGGCTGATTGTCGCGATCGTAGCCGATCGGATCGTTTTGCAGGTCGATGTTGACTGTGCCGGCCAACGCGTAAGCGACGACAAGCGGCGGGGAAGCCAGATAGTTGGCTTTCACCTGGGCATGGACGCGACCTTCGAAGTTCCGGTTGCCCGAGAGGACCGCCGCAACGGTCAGATCGTTATCGGCGATTGCCGTGCTGACTTCGTCCGGCAATGGCCCGGAGTTCCCGATACAGGTTGCGCAGCCGTAACCGGCAACGTGGAAGCCGAGAGCTTCCAGCGGCTCGATCAGGCCGGCTTTTTGCAGGTACTCGGTGACCACGAGCGAACCTGGCGTCAAGCTGCTCTTCACGTAACCCGGTTTGGTCAGACCGCGTTCTACGGCTTTCTTCGCCAGCAGGCCGGCGCCGACCATGACGCTTGGGTTGGAGGTGTTCGTGCAGCTCGTGATCGCCGCGATGACAACCGCCCCGGCTTTCAGTTCGCTGGTCGAGCCGTTCGGATGCTTCACCGGCACGGACTGTTCGATTTTTTCTTCGCTGAGGCCGTAGCCGCCTTTCTCAACCGGCGTGCGGATGATGGTGTTGAAGCTTTCCTTCATCGCAGTGAGCTCGATGCGGTCCTGCGGACGTTTAGGGCCAGCTAAGCTTGGTACAACGGAGCCAAGATCCAGCTCGATCAGATCGGAGAATTCCGGATCTGGCGTATCGTTCGTGCGGAACATGCCTTGCGCTTTGTAATACGCTTCAACAAGAGCGATTTGCTCTTCGGAGCGGCCGGTGCCGCGCAAGTAAGCGAGCGTTTCCGTATCTACCGGGAAATAACCGATCGTTGCGCCGTATTCCGGGGCCATATTTGCCACGGTCGCGCGATCGGCGAGGCCGATGTTCGCCAGGCCCGGGCCGTAGAATTCTACGAATTTGCCAACGACGCCTTTCTTGCGCAGCATTTGGGTTACGGTCAGCGCCAGGTCGGTCGCGGTTGCGCCTTCGGCTAGACTGCCGGTCAGCTTAAACCCGATGACTTCCGGCGCAACAAAATAAAGCGGTTGTCCCAGCATGCCGGCTTCGGCTTCGATTCCGCCAACCCCCCAACCAACGACGCCAAGGCCGTTGATCATCGTCGTATGGGAGTCGGTACCGACGAGGGAATCCGGGTAGACAACCGTTTCCCCGTTCACCGTCTTGGTAGCGGCCACGGAAGCCAGATACTCCAGGTTCACCTGGTGAACGATCCCGGTAGCCGGAGGTACGGCACGGAAGTTGTTGAAGGCGGTTTGCGCCCAGCGCAGGAAGCGGTAACGTTCCTCGTTGCGCTCAAACTCGACCTTCATGTTATACTCGAGCGCATCCGGGGAACCAAACGCGTCGACCATAACGGAGTGGTCGATAACGAGATCAACAGGCACGAGCGGGTTGATCTGCTTCGGATCGCCGCCGGCTTTCTTTACGGTATCGCGCATGGCGGCGAGGTCAACGACAACCGGCACGCCGGTGAAATCCTGCAAAACAATACGAGCGGGGATAAACGGAATCTCCTTATTCTCATCGCGGCCTTCGCTCCAACCTGCGATTTGCTTCACATGCTCCTGAGTAATGGCTCTGCCGTCGTATTGACGTACAGCGGCCTCAAGCAGCACTTTAATCGAGAACGGCAACTTGGAAATGCTGCCAAGCCCTTGTTGCTCGAGAGCCTGCAGGTCGAAGTAACGGTAGCTCTTGCCGCCGACTTCCAGCGTACGGGCAGAGGAGAAAAAATCGTTCGCTGACATGAATGAACCTCCTTAGTAAGTTTCACCTAATGAAACATAATTTCAAATTTTCTTTGATTTAAGTATACCTTCCCTCACGTGGTGAGTAAAGTACTTTTTGTACCCAAATCTCACCTTGTTTAGGCTGCTCCGGTGCGGATGAATGGGTTTTCAGACCCCTCCGGGACAGGTGCAAAACATACTCCCTCCGAGGCGTTCATATAATGACTAACAGTGGAAAAAGGAGGCGTGGACGTATGGCGGATGAATGGAAAAAGACGTTATCGGTTTACGTAAACGAACAAAACCAGGATGAAGTGGACTATCGCACGCCTAGCGGGGGCACGGTCGTAACCGATGTGGATTATTTGCTGCAACGGGGCGAACGGAAGCGCTGGCTGGAGAGTTGGTATCGTGTTCGAGGGGCTGCGCCGCTGCGCTGCGAGACTCGGGCCAAGCTGGTACGCGAAATCGAAAACCGCGAGGGCGAGATCGAGGTCGATCTGCAACTATCGCGTAAAATATACTATGAAAAAGGAGGCGCCCGCCACCAGGAGGAGCGAATCGATAAGCAGCGCCTGACTTTGGCGCGGGACGGTGCGGGCTGGACCGTCATCAAGGTAGAGCAGCCGGTTCCTGAACGACATCCGGCGTTGGTGCTCCCTGCTAATGATGAGGGCGAAGCGACAGGCCATAAAGGGGCTGTGCCGAGGCCGTTTTTAAACCGCGATGTCCTTGGGGGCGGCAGTGCCCGCAGCATCGCCTACCGGCGCGCGGAAGCTGTTATATATGCCGATCGGTGGTGGGACAGTTTTAATCCGGAGTTCGCCGCCTTCGAGGTCGACTGCACGAACTATATCTCCCAATGTCTCTTTGCAGGCGGAGCCCCAATAAACTATACTGGAAAAAGAGAATCGGGCTGGTGGTACAAAGGCCATGTCGGCGGGCGGGAGCTGTGGAGCTACAGCTGGTCTGTCGCCAATGCGCTGGAACGCCATCTCGGCCAAAGCCGAAACGGGCTTCGCGCCGAGTTGCTCGAACGTCCGGAACAACTCCAGCTCGGAGACGTTATCGCCTACGACTGGGACGGAAACGGCACGTTTCAGCATAGTACCATCGTAACTGCGTTTGACGCCGGCGGAATGCCGCTGGTCAACGCCCATACGACGCCAAGCAAACACCGCTATTGGGACTACCGGGATTCCTATGCCTGGACCGACAATACGGTGTATCGTTTTTTTCATATCGCGGACCGGTTCTAAAGTCGGCTGAGAACTACCTATTTAAGGAAAGAGGTTTATTATGGGACAGGATAGAATCACCGTAGGACTTATCTACGGAGGCAAATCGGGAGAACATGAAGTTTCGCTACAGACAGCTTTTGCCGTATCTAAGGCATTTAATTACGACAAATACGAACTGCTTCCTTTTTATATCGACAAGCAGGGGAAATGGAAGGTCGGCGGTAAGTTAAGCGCGCCGTTTGCCGCCCTGGAGGATTTGAAGCTTGGGGAGAGCGCAGGGGATACGTCAGCCGCAATGGGGCTCTTGTTCAGCAAGCTTTCGTCTGGTCAATCCAACATTGACGTGGTATTTCCACTTCTGCATGGAACGAACGGCGAAGATGGAACCATCCAGGGGCTCTTCGAAATGGCCGATTTGCCTTACGTCGGAGCGGGGGTGCTCGCTTCCGCAGCCGGAATGGATAAGGTCATCATGAAAAAACTGTTCGCCGAAGCAGGTCTCGAACAATGCGCTTACTGCTACTTCACCGCTACGGAGTGGGAGCGATCCAGTCATACGCTGGTACAAGGAATTGAAGAGAAGCTCGGTTACCCCTGCTTCGTCAAACCGGCGAACTTAGGCTCTAGCGTCGGGATCTCCAAAGCGAGAACACGTGAAGAATTGCTGGCATCCGTGGCGCTAGCTTTCCGCTACGATGTGAAGGTAATCGTTGAGGAATTCGTTGACGCCCGCGAAGTGGAAGTTGGGGTGCTCGGCAACGACGAACCGCTTGCCTCCGTGCCGGGAGAAATTGTCTCTTCCGGAGAATACTATGATTACCAGGCCAAATACCTGGACGGTAAATCACAGATGCTGATTCCTGCGTCCCTCGATACCGAACTGGCTGATCGAATTCGCGACTTGGCGGTCAGAGCGTTTAAAGCCATTGCCGGCAGCGGGTTGTGCCGGGCCGATTTCTTTGTGCGGAAATCGGATCACAAGATTTGGATTAACGAAGTGAATACGATGCCGGGCTTCACTCCCTTCAGCATGTATCCGCTTCTGTGGCGCGAAACTGGAGTAGCCTATGAGTCGTTGTTGGATCGGCTGATCGAACTGGCACTGGAGCGTTACGCGGCCCGGCAAGAACTGGAATTCGAAAGCGGCGTATAGACGGCGGCGGTCATCGCTGCCCGGACGAACGGCTAAGGAAAGGAAGGGATGACGATGGGGTTTCAAACCGAATTCAATTCGGTCTGTAAATTCAAGAAAGAGCAGGAGCTTTACGAACTGCTGGAATATGGCCGCGGCAAAATGCTCAAAGAAGGGCTGCGCGTCTTTCCGACAGGTCAAAAGGTGATTGCTTATTCGCCCGAAAATAAGGCGGTAGCCATTGTGAAAATCACCGCCTGTGTTGCCGAAATTAACTTCAATGGAGAGGAAGTTACCTCGGTTGAGCTGGAGTTGGTCCGTCCGCTGACGGAAGAGGAGATCGCGGTGCAGACCGCTCTGGCGTATGAAATGTTCTTCGGAGATCCGGACCGAAAATGATCGTGCGCTTTGGTTATGTAGCGATGTCCACTGTGATCGATAACGCTTCGCCGTCTAAGACGATGACGCTGAAGACGTTTAACGGAATTGCCGACCGTGAGGCGGCGATCCGGAAACTAGAGACGATTGCCGGGGATAATCTACATAACACACTTCGCCTGCTTCGACATAACGTCGGCAATGATATTCAGGTCTATCGCTTCTCCTCGAAGCTGATTCCGCTTGCGACCCACGAGTCGCTTTCAGACTGGAATCCCTTCGAAGCGTTGCGGGAGCCTTTTGCTGCCGTGGGGGAATATGTCAAGGAGCACGGCCTTCGGGTGTCGTTTCACCCGGACCATTTTACGGTACTAAGCACGCCGCGGCCTGAGGTACTGAAGTCTTCCATCCGCGACCTGAATCATCATGTCGCTATGTTTGACGCCATGGGCCTGGACGCCCGGGCGAAGAACAATATTCATGTCGGCGGCGCTTACGGGGACAAGCCTTCTGCAGGAGCCCGTTTCCGAGAGAATGTGGCGGCTCTTCCGGAGCGCATCAAGCAGCGACTTACGTTTGAGAATGACGACAAGACATTCAACGCGACCGAGACCTTGGAGCTATGTGAAGCGCTGGGCATTCCGATGGTGCTCGACATTCATCATCAGTGGGTGAACAATGAAGGCGAGAGTCCGGCCGAGCTGTGGCCGCGGATCCTGGCGACATGGCAAACGCCGTACGCACAAGCCGATTCGCCGGTAGACGATCCGCTTCCGCCGAAAATCCACGCGTCCAGCCCAAAAAGCGCCAGCGATCCGCGTGGACATGCCGATCATGTCATCGTCCTTCCGCTGCTGGAATTTCTGCGCAGCATCGCTCCGATCACCGATCGGGTCGACGTCATGCTGGAGGCGAAGCTGAAAGACGGGGCATTATTTGCGTTGATGGAGGACTTGGCACGTTACCAGGGGGATGGCGTTGAGATTTTAGACGGAGCCAGCGTGCGCATCAATCCGTAATTGTTGGACAAGCCGCGCTTGTCTCCCGTCTCTCTTGAAAAATGCAGGGAAATAAGGTAAGTTGTACAAAATGAAAGCGCAATTTAGAGGAGGATATTCATGGGTGATTTATTAGCGGGGAAAAATGTGATCGTGATGGGTGTTGCCAATGAACGCAGTATCGCTTGGGCGATCGCGCAAAGTTTGGCAGAGCAAGGCGCCCGTTTGGCTTTTACATATGAGAGCGAACGTGTGGAAGGCCGGGTACGTAAGCTGGCCGAAACGATTCCGGGTTCGCTGATCTTGCCGTGCAACGTGACGGTGGATGAGGAGATTGACAAGCTGGCCGACACGCTGCGCGGCGAATTTGGCGTGCTGCATGGTCTCGTGCACAGCATCGCGTTCGCTAAAGGCGAAGACTTGGCGGGTGAATTTGCCGATACGTCTCGCGAGGGTTTTGCATTGGCCAACGACATTAGCGTTTATTCGTTGGTGGCTGTGTCGAAGCGCCTGGCTCCGCTTATGACGGAAGGCGGCAGCATTATGACGATGACGTACATGGGATCGGAGCGCGTAATGCGCAACTACAACGTGATGGGTGTAGCCAAAGCCGGGCTGGAAGCTTCGGTTCGTTATTTGGCGAACGATCTGGGACCGAAGAATATCCGCGTCAACGCGGTATCTGCCGGGCCGATCCGTACATTGGCAGCCAAGGGCATCAGCGATTTCAACTCGATCCTCAAGCAAGTCGAGGAGAAAGCACCGCTTCGCAGAACGACCGAAACGGCAGAAGTCGGCGACACGGCGATGTTCCTGATCAGTCATCTGTCCCGCGGCATTACCGGCGAGGTTATTTTCGTGGACGGCGGGTACAATATCGTAGGCGCATAATGTAAAGACCGCATGTGGTCAGTCAGCTGAAAGTTCGTTTCCAGCGGGGCGAAACCCCCGCTTTTGGACACGGACTTTTTGCATATAGTGCAAGGCGTTCGCTTTATTCTGCGCCAGGACAGGCGAAAGGACGCAACTTTGCAATTTCAAAGACGTATAGTTTTTAAGGAGTAGATTATCAGTTTACGATGAAAGTAGAGTGAATCGATTGGAATCGAATCCGAAAGTTCCATATGTGGTAGGTAGTAAAAGTCCGATGGCCGTAGCGATCAATTGCGCCGCAAAAGCGGGAGAATGGATCAAGAGCCGGCTTGGGGGCTACCAAGATTTGAATACGAAACAGTCGCCCCAAGACTTGGTGACGGACGTGGATAAAGGCGCGGAGGCGATGATCCGCAAGCTGATTCTGACGCATTTTCCCGATCATGCGATCCTCGGCGAAGAAGGGGTGGCGCCGGGAGCGGCGGCATCTGCTGCGGCACTGAAGCAGGCTAGCAAATCGGAGTATTTATGGATCGTTGATCCGGTGGACGGAACGACCAATTTTGTGCACGGATTTCCGTTCTTTTGCGTATCGATTGCGCTGGCATATAAAGGTGAAATCATTATCGGCGTCATTTATGACCCGATGCGCGACGAGATGTTTGTGGCGGAGAAAGGCAAAGGCGCGTATATCCATGGGCAACCGTCAAAAGTATCCACCGATGCGTCTTTGTCCGGCAGCATCGTTGCCGTTGGCTTTAACCCGGACCGGGAGTTTGCGCTGCCGGTGAACATGCGTGGCCTGAATGCGTTGTCCGGTGAAGTGCGCAGTCTGCGCGCCGCTGGATCGGCAGCCCTGCATCTGGCTTATGTGGCCGCCGGTCGGCTGAGCGGTTATTACGAGGTGGGGCTAAACGCCTGGGACGTTGCCGCGGGTGCGCTGATCGTGAAGGAATCGGGAGGAATAGTGACCGATACCACAGGCAACCCTTATCACATCGGCGTACGTCATTTGATTGCCAGCAATGGCAAAATCCATGAAGAACTGCTTGGTGTGGTCCGGGCCGCGGATGCGACAGGGCTGTAAAAGCCAGCTTTCACAGCAGGTACGCTTGATCTCAGAATACCGGAAGGAGTGTCCAGGATGAGCGATAGCAAGGATTTGGAACGCGAGCTCAGCGAGATGCTGACCGAAGGGGAATACGGCAGCGAGGAAGAACGCCGCGAGGAAGAGCGCAGAAAATTGTCACCGAAGTACGAGATCCGCATTCAGACGACGTTGGATCCGATCGTGGAAGAGACGTTGAATTACCGAAAAATGGCCAAGGAAATCGATGGCCGTTATGATGATTATTTGAAAAGAACCGAACGCGTAGAGAAGAAGCCGGATTAACGGCTTCTATCTACTATTTAAAGGAGTTGAAAAGCTTGTTGAAGAACATTCGCTTAAACTTGGCTTCCGTCCTGGCGGGAGCGCTTGCTCTGATCCTTTTCCTATTCAACGTCACCGCCGCCGCGCCGGTTAAAGCCGCTGAGGCGGTCCAAGCCGACGACTACCTTATCGTAGCGCTTGGCGATTCCATTACCGTCGGGTACGAGCCGGGGATGACTGAAACGAGCGTTCCGTACGGCTTCGTCGATCGTTTGAAAGAACAAGGACTGTTCCATGGCCGAACTTCGGCGGTTAATTACGGCATCCTCGGTTTGACCAGCGAAGGCTTGAAGAACTACATAACGGCGATTCAGGCAGGCTCACCGGTTACCGCTGCCGACATTCAGGCGAATGTGCCGGATCCACGGATTGCTTCATTTGCTTCCGGTATCGCGCAAGCGAAGGCCGACCTGCAGAAAGCCGATTTGATCACGATCACGATCGGTGGGAACGACTTGCTTAAGCTGCTCCCGGATGTGAAAAACATCTCGCTCGAGCAGCTCCGTGCCCAAAGTGAAGTGGTGTTGAAGGCTTATGGTGACAACCTCCGCGAGGTTATCCGCGTCCTGACGGAACTCAATCCGTCGGCGCAAGTCGTGGTTGCCGATCAATATCAACCGGTGCCAAAGCTTGCCGACGCCTCCATTTACGAGGAGCTGCAGCAGTTGGCTGGCAAGTTTACTGCGATCGTGGATGGCATTGTTGCCGATCATGCGAACGAAGCAAAGCCGGTGAAGGCAGCTCATGTGGCAGCAGCTTTTACGGGACGCGAAATATCGCTGACGCATATTTTTTCCGATACGGATATCCATCCGAATCAAGCTGGATATGAAGTGATCGCCAAGACTTTCGCCGAGACGGTTTGGGGCAGCTTCCGTACAACAACGGCGAAGTCAGGCGGTGCGCCGATATCCGTTGTGGTCAAAGGAAATGAACTAAACACGCCATATCCGCCGATCCTGAAAAACGGTCAAACGTTTGTGGCGATCAAGGACATCACCGACGCGGTTGGAGCGTTAAGCAAATGGGATACCCGTAGTTCCACTGCCACGATCACTTACGGCAGCCGGACGGTTGTCATTCCGGTGGGCTCCAAGCAAATCCAGGTGGACGGCACGCCAGCCGCCACAGCGACTCCGGCCTTCCTTCAAAAGGTTGGTAAGGAGAACAAAACCTATGTGCCACTGGCCTTGCTCGTGCAGGGACTAGGTCTCGATGTACAATATAGCGGAAAAATGAAGACGGTATTTATCAACGAAATCTAATATTGTCGTTAGGGTGGGCGGTAGAGCAGCATATGCTTTACCGCTCTTTTGCATGATTATCCCGTTTGATCAGGTTATAGATAATCGAGATGTACAGAGCACAGGGAATGAGATGCTCAAAGAGATGAAGGCAGGCAAGCTTAGGAAAGATAAGATAAGCGGAAAGAAGTAGTAGGATAGGTTGGGTTGAGGCATTGGTGTAGTAGACAGGAAATCGGCCCAAAGAGCAGCATAAAGGGATCAAGAAAGCAGGACCAAGGAGGTAGGAGTGTCCCGATCAGGCAGCTGCCACGGGCAAAGGGAAGATTTGATGGCGATGGCGCGTAGTTAGCTGCCGATAAGAAATCGTTGGAATGGCTGCACACATATGCAGCAACTCTTGGCGCATCGTTCTTTCTCCCCCGGACTGCCGCAATCGGCGTCGTCCCGTGTACTCGTTCAGGTATGCTTGGAGATGCTTGCGACCCAAAGCTACATACGTACACTTCAGCGATTGCCAAGCCTCGCGGACCACTTTCCGCAAGGGTGCGTATAGTCGAAAGGCCAAGGGAAACAATTGCACTTCAGATGCATGAATATCTACATTTCCGGTGATGAACTCGGCGAGATCGTGACGACTCGCCCTTTCTCCGTATGTTCTGTTTTGTGGGGGGACTAGATGAATTTTAACTCGTTCGGGTTCGCCAGACTCCGTTACTGCGCATCCTGCCACGACCACCGAGGCATGAGGGTGCGAAAGCTGACAACGCGACGGATCATATCCGTACAGATCGTTGTTGACCTTCACTACTCCGCTTAGCAATTCCCGAGCATCGAATTCCCCCATGGCATGACGTATTTTGTGCAACATTAACCAAGCGGTCTTGTAGGTAACCCGGATCACCTGGCTCAGACGCATCGCCGAAATGCCGTCGGGGAGCAGGAACAACTCCAAGGCTTGAAACCACTTCAACAAGGGCAAATGGGTTCCCTCAAAAATCGTACCGATTAAAGGTGACGTTTGGTGCCTGCAATTCCCGCACTCGAACAAAGGGATGCGTCGGGTGGTGAGACGGCTGCAGTGGGTATGAGCACAGCGCGGGCAGATAAAGCCGCCCGGCCATTTCATCGCAATAATCGCCGCCGCACACTCTTCCTCATTCTTGTAAAGGATGCTAAAGTCTTGAGAATCAATTCCCGTATGTATCCCCATGTCCGCCCACCTCCAAGTCATCGCAATTCGTACGTATGTTCTCTTTTTTTATTATACCAAACATATGATCCCCTATCAAGAAAAAAATCCCAATCTCCCTTAACTTCGCCTCCTGAACTAAAGGGATAATCATGCAAAGAGAGGCCAAGAAGGGATCCCGGACTTCAACACGGTTGATCCAACTCCGTAATATCGCACATAAGCTCCTTAGTCCTGGACATTTGGAGGCGGCGGACGTTTCGCTAATCTGAATGATGAGCGGACTTATCGCATGAGTAAACATAAAAGGAGAGGGCGGAGCATGCCGAAAATCGCGGATAAATATTTGCAGGTCGACCCCTGGAAGGTCGTGGAGGAAGGCTTTGATCCGGGACGCAACCGGGTCAGCGAGTCGATTTTTTCGCTGGGGAATGAATATATGGGGGTCAGGGGTTACGCTGAAGAGGGGTATAGCGGGGATACGCTGCTGGGCAGTTATTTCAATGGGCTCTACGAAGAGAGTCCGGTCACGGCTCATTATAAAGGCATCATTAAATCGCTGCGGTTCATGGTAAACGCGGTCGATTGGCTGCATACGCGGATCACGCTTGACGGCGAGACACTGGATTTGGCCGAGAGCAAGTTCAGCGGATTTCGTCGGGAACTGGACTTCCGAACTGGAATTTACACCCGGGAGTTGGTGTGGCATACGGCCGGCGGGAAGGACGTGTTGCTTACGTTCGAACGCTTAGTCAGCATGAAAGTGTCGCATCTCGGGGCACAGCGGATCACCTTAACGCCGCTGAACTTCTCCGGTATGGTCCAGGTGCGTACCGGATTGAACCTCGCGGTGATCCATGAGGATCAGCAACGCTATTATTGGAAACAGCTGAAGCAGGGAGAAGCATCCGTATCCAGTGGAGCCGGGATCTCAGGGATCCTGGGGGAGACGGTGAACACTGGGAACCGATTGTTTTCCGGTTTTCGCGTAGATACATCGGACGCCGTGAGCAACCAACTGGTACAGGAGGAAAACTACATCGGTCGTGAACTGATCCTGAGCCTGCAACAGGGGAAGCGCAGCGTGCTGGACAAACTGGTCATCAACGTGGCGGAGAAAGACCCTGCGACCCGTAGCGACGACCTCTGGCAAAGAGGGATCGAACTCGCGACTCGGCATGCGCAGTCGGGATACGATGCGGTAGCGGCCGAACAGCGTGCTTACTGGTCCCAAGTGTGGGCCGAATCGGACATCGCTATCGAAGGCGATCCAGAGAATCAACAGGGAATCCGCTTTTGTATTTTTCAGCTGTACCAGACTTACCACGGGGATAATCCCGGTTTCAATATCGGGGCGAAGGGGCTGACTGGTGAGGCTTACCGGGGGCTGGCTTTCTGGGACACGGAATCGTATTGCTTGCCGTTTTATATTTTCAACAATCCGAAAGCGGCGCGCAGTCTGCTCGAGTTCCGTTACCAATCGCTACCTGAAGCATTAAAGCGAGCCAAGGAATTGGATTGCGAAGGGGCATTTTATCCCATTGCAACGATCGACGGGACGGAAAGCTGCGACCTGTGGCAACACTCCAATCTCCAACTGCATGTCGGTACGGCAGTAGCCTACGGGTTGCGTCATTATGTGAACATTACGGGCGACAGAGCGTTCCTGTTTGAAAAAGGCGCGGAAATGCTAGTCCAGATCAGCCGTTTCTACGCGACTCGGGGGCAATGGGGGCAGCAGTCAGGGAAATACGGTTATTTCGGTGTCATGGGGCCCGACGAATTTCAACTGATGGTTAACAACAACTGTTACCTCAACCTGATGGCCAAAAAGCTGTTCGAGTACACACTTGAGGTGCTGGGAACGATGCGGGACGAAGCGTCTGCCGCATATGACGAGCTGGCAGCGCGACTCGGCTTGACGGGGGAAGAGCAGGAGGATTGGCGGAACAAGGCGCAGCACATGAAAATTCCTAAGGATGAGCGGACGGGGATTTTCGAAGAGCATGACGGTTTTTTCGACTTGCCTCATTTGGACATTCATGCGATTCCCGTGACGGAATTCCCGCTCTATTCGCATTGGTCGTATGACCGGCTATACCGGTATGACATGATTAAGCAGCCGGATGTGTTGATGTTCATGTTCCTGTACAACAGTGAATATTCGCTGGAGGAGAAACGCGCGAACTACGATTACTATGAATCGCGCTGCATTCACGAATCCTCGTTGTCGCCGTCGATCCACTCCATTCTGGCGGCGGAAATCGGGCGTTCGGAGGAGGCATATAAGTTCTTCGAGTTTGCGACCCGTCTGGATCTCGACAACTATAACCGGAATACGCGGGAAGGCTTGCATACAACGTCGATCGCTGCAGCCTGGATGAACATCGTGTACGGGTTCGGCGGGATGCGTTCGGATGGAGATCGGCTCGCATTAAACCCGAGTATCCCGGAACGTTGGAAGAGCTATCGGTTCATGATCACCTACCAAGGTGTGAAGCTGCTGGTGGAAGTGGATCAGAACCAGGCCTCCATCCGCGGGATGTCCGGCCGCGAGGTGGAAATCTCGGTGTATGGGAACCTGGTTAACGTCGGTGAAGCAGGCATTCGGGTGCCGCTGCGAAAGGCGGTAGTTCAATGAGCTGGATCGTTAGAGAAAGCGGGTTCGACCCGGAACGAATCGCACATCACGGCAACAAGTTCATGATCGGTAATGGGGTCTTGGGTTATCGGGGAACGTTGGAGGAGTTCGGCAAAAGCGAGCTGACCGCCACCATCGTCGCCGGTCTGTACGACAAGGTTGGGGATAAATGGCGTGAGCCAGTGAATGCCCCGAACGGGCTAGCGACGACAGTCGATTGGGAAGGGAAGCCGCTGAGCGTGCTGAAAGCCGGACCCCGCGTAGAGGCGGATGGAAACGGCGGTGGTCCGGAATTGGTGGCTCACGAGCAGTCGCTGGACCTGCGCCGCGCCTTACACCAACGGCGATCGGTGTTCCTCATGGCGGACGGCACGGAAGTAACGATCACGTCGGAGCGGTTTTGCAGCGCGGTGCGTTCGGAGCTGATCGTATGCCGTATCGCGGTGGAGAGCAGCCGGGACGGCGCGCTGACGATCGTCACCGGGATTGACGGTGACGTCTGGGATATCAACGGCCCGCATCTGGAACGGATGGAGAGCGAGTCGGATGCGACCGGAGAAGTCGTGTTGCTGACCGCGTGGACGCAGGAGCTTGGCGTGCCGGTAACGGTGGCGGAAACGGCGGACATCGTTGGTGAGGGGAGAGGGGAGCTTCTGCGCGAGGAAACCTCAATCCGTCGCAGAATCCACATCAATTCCCGGGCCGGCGAACCGGTCGAGCTTGTTAAATACGTCGCCATATTCACGGGGCAAGACGGGGCTCCTGAAGAAGATGTTCGGGCGTCAGCGGTGCAGTCCGTCTCGGAAGCACGGCAACTCGGTTACGACCGGCTGCTGCTCGAGCACGCCGAGCGCTGGGAGCGTAAGTGGGAAGCCTCCGACATGAAGGTCGAAGGCGATGACGAGGCTCAGCTGGCGTTGCGCTACAGCATGTACCAACTGCACATCATCGCACCGGATCGTTCGGAGCGCGTGTCCATCCCGGCCCGCGGATTGTCCGGGCAGGTGTACAAAGGTGCGGTGTTCTGGGATACGGAGATGTTTATGCTGCCTTTTTTTCTGCATACGGAGCCGGAGGTAGCCCGCAATTTGATGATGTACCGGGTGCATACATTGGACGGCGCGAAACGCAAAGCCGCGGAATATGGCTATGATGGGGCATTCTATGCTTGGGAAAGCCAGGAGACAGGGGACGATGCCTGTACGCTGTTTAACGTCAACGACGTGTTCACGGGGCGCCCGATGCGTACTTATTTTCGCGACAAGCAAGTGCATATCAGCGCGGATGTGGCTTACGGGATCTGGCAGTATTACGCGTTTACCGGTGATGTAAGTCTGCTTCTGGACGGCGGGGCCGAGGTGGCTTGGGAGTGCGCCAAGTTCTTTTACTCGTACGGGTACTTCAATCCGCGGAAGCAGCGGTACGAAATCCTAGACGTTACCGGACCTGACGAATATCACGAGCGGGTGAACAACAACGCGTTTACCAACCGGTTGGTCAAGGAGTGCCTGCGCATCGCATTGGATGTCATGGGGATTCTGCGAACGCACAACCCACGTCGGTACGAGGCGCTTGCGGCGGGGAGCTCCGTTAGCCCGGAACAGATCCGCGACATGCATGACCGGCTGTACGTTCCACAGCCGGACGTCGAGACCGGCTTGATTGAGCAGTTCGATCGCTATTACGCGCTTGAGGACGTCTCGCTGCCGGATTTGAAGGCTCGGATGCTTCATCCGCACGAATATCTCGGTGGAGGAAACGGCCCTGCGACAACGACGCGAATTTTGAAGCAAGCGGACGTGGTGCTGATGCTGCACCTGTTTAAAGGCGATTACGACCGGTCTGTCAAACAGATGAACTGGGCTTACTACGAGCCGCGCACCGAGCATGGGTCTAGCCTCAGCGCCTGTATCTATGCCATGGTGGCGGCAGATACGGGATCTCCGGATTGGGGTTACCCTTACTTTATGCGAACGGCAACGATCGACCTCACCGGGGAATCGAAACAATATGTCGGTGACCTCTATATCGGCGGTACGCATCCCGCGGCGAATGGCGGGGCTTGGATGGCGGCAATACTGGGATTTGCCGGCTTGCGATACGATGGCCTTAAAGCAGCGCTTCGGCCCGCTTTGCCTTCCGCTTGGCAAGCGATGGAGTTCCCGGTCCGCCTTCGCGGCGGTTCCTACCGGATTCGCATCAGCCGGGAAGAGGTGAGTATTGCGGCACATAGCGATAATCCGACCGCTATGCGGTTTATCGTGGGGGATAGGGAGCTGGCGGTGGCACCGGGGCAGGACGTTTGCGTCCCATATGAAGTTGACTGAAAGTTTGGATAGATATATACGAAAAATCGAATAGAATTTGCTGATTCCGGCGACTTTGGCTTAATGTATATGAAATTTCATGCTTAATTGGTTCATAGGGTGATGGAAGCCGAGAATCTGTATGAAATATCGAATAGAATTCGCCAATATTGTCGTTAGTAGCGAATTGTATTCGAAAAATCGAATACATTCATCGAAGGAGAATTCAAACATGCTGGAAACGATGAAAGGCGCGATCTTCGATCTTGACGGCGTGATCGTCGATACGGCCAAATACCACTATCTCGCCTGGCGGGCGCTCGCACGCCGTCTCGGTTTCGAATTTACCGAAGCCGACAATGAGCGGCTGAAAGGCGTTAGCCGCATGGAGTCGCTTCGCATCTTACTTGAGGTGGGCGGTGTGGAAGCGACGGAGGCAGAACGCGAGCAAATGGCCGCGGACAAAAATGATGAATACGTCGATTCGATTTCCAAGCTGGAGCCTTCGGAAATTTTGCCGGGGGCGAAGGAATACTTGCTGCAGCTGCGCGAGCGCGGCGTGAAGATTGCCCTCGGATCGGCGAGCAAGAACGCCGCGTTCATCTTGGCCCGGCTTGGCATCGCGGAGCTGTTCGACGCGGTGATCGACGGCACCAAGGTGTCCAAGGCGAAGCCGGACCCCGAGGTGTTCCTCGCCGCCAGCGCGGCGTTGGCGTTGCCGCCGTCCGACTGCGTCGTGTTTGAGGACGCGGAGGCGGGGGTACAGGCGGGCATAGCCGCCGGTTGCCGCGTCGTGGGCATCGGCAGTCCGCACATTTTGGCAGCGGCTGACCTTGTTGTCAGCGGGCTGCATGAGCTGGTGCAATCGGTAAGATGACGACTTGCGCCAAATGGAATAAGGTCCCCCGGACGTTGACCGGGGGACCTTTTATTTTTTGCTGGCAAGATTCCCAAAATCCCCTACACTAAGAGGTAAGGCACAGAGGCCCAGACCTACGCGAGTTAGAATCGGAGAAATCGCCACGATCTTCGTAGGATCGCGCATCCTTGCCGATTTTGATTATTGCTATATTTGAATTGCCGGAGGTGCATTTCGTTGAAACCAGGCAACCGAACTAGAAACCCGTTCGCCAACATGAACGTCAAACAGCAAATGATTCTTCTGTTCGTCGTGATGGTGATTCCCTTATTTATCCTGAATGCCTACGGCAACTACAAAGCCGATCAGATCTTGAAGCGGAACGTCACCAATGCTTATATCGAGCTCAACAAACAGAACTTTCGGCTGATCACCCGGGACATTGAAGCGATCAACAAAGTAACGTCTACCGTGTTCCAGCATCCGTTGCTTCAGCAGCTGAATCCCAGTGGCGAAGGGACGGAAACCGTCCTGGAGCGGGTCAAAAATTACGAAAAGCTGGAGACGTTGCTGTTCAATTATTCCCAGGAAACCGACCAGCGCGAGCCGCTGTATTATTCCCTTTACGTGTATGATCCGTCCAACGCGTATTTTTTTGCCCCCTATTATCCGGAGGCGCGGAAGGCGGGCGTCTATTTCTTTCTCGAACAGGAGAAGCCGGAGTGGTTTGAGGAAGCTGTCGCAAAAAAAGGAAACGGTTACCTACGCCTGATCGATCATTTGTCCCCGCCTACGCAAGGGCAGCAAAACCAAAAAACGCTTGCGTATGTCCGGGCGATCAACAGCATTTACAAAAACGGCACGATCGGCGTGCTCGTCGTCTCCAACGTCGACGGCCGCATCGGCGAATCGTTGCAAACGGTCTCGATCCCGGAAGGGGAGCTGTATTTTACCGATTGGGGCAACCGCATCCTGACTTCGACGCCAGCGGAGACGCCGTCCGGGGCAATCCTGAATCTGCCGCCGGAGGCCGATCTGGGGGATTCCCTGATTGGAGTGAAGGACGTCATCACCGATGATTTTATTTATGTCATTAATTATAATTACGTCCTACAGCAGAAGCTTGTTTATAAAGTGCCTGTCAAGGCGCTGTTACAGCAACAAAACGAAATCAAACGAATCATCCAGCTCATCTCTATCGCTTATTTTGCGGTGGGTCTGGTGCTGATTTTGTATTTCTGGCGGTCGCTCATGACCCCGATCCAGAAGCTGGTTTATTTCGTCCGCCGCTACGAGCCGGGCAACGTAGTGCCGGAGACGCCGCACCGCGATCGCAATGACGAGGTCAGCGTGTTGATCTCCACGATTTACGAGATGGCGCGCCGGCTCAACGGGCTGATTCATTATAAATACCAGATGGACATCAAGCAGAAGGAAGCCCAACTGCAAATCCTGTACCAACAAATCAACCCGCATCTGCTGTACAACACGTTGGAAAGCATCTATTGGAAAAGCGCCATGGAGGGAAACAACGCCTCCGCAGAAATGATCAAGGAGCTGTCTAAGCTGATGAAGATCAGCCTCAGCCGCGGCCGGGAGCTGATCACGCTGGAGGAGGAGCTGGAGCACGCCTCCGCTTATATCAAGCTGCAGGAGCATCGGTACGAGTACGGATTCCGCGTGACCTGGGACGTGCCGGCCGAGTTGAATGCCACTGTCATTCCCAAAATCACGCTCCAGCCGCTCATTGAGAATGCCATCATTCATGGTGTTAAGCATATGGGGGAAGACGGCGAAATCGCCATCCGCGCCGAAGCGGACGATGCGCAGGGCCTAGTTCGCATAACAATAACCGACAATGGATATAAACCGGTTGATTTCGAGGCGATCGACAGGCTGCTTAATGACGAGACGCCAAGCCCGTCCTTCGGTTATGGGATCCGCAACATCCATCAACGGCTCCGGCTGCACTTTGGGGCGGAGTACGGCTTGAAGTACGCGGGGAGAGCTGAAGGCGGCACCGCAGTTACGATTACCTTGCCCCTCGCGGCCGACCGAAACGAATGACGAACAGGGGGAACAAGCACATGTATAACATTTTGGTCGTCGACGACGAACCGTTGATTTGTAAAGGATTATCCGGGCTATTGACCGCCTCGGGTCTTGATATCGGCCAGATCTACACTGCATATAACGGGCATGAAGCGCTGGATTACGTGAGGATGGAGGATATCGATTTGCTGGTCACCGACATCCAGATGGGGGAAATGAACGGGATCGAGCTGATGCAGCAGGCGAAGCTGATCAAGCCATGGGTACAGACGATCATTATCTCGGCGCACGAAACGTTTCAATACGCGCAAATGGCAATCCGGCTAGGGGCCAAGGATTATTTGATCAAGCCGCTGAACAGCGAGCAGTTCCTCGATTCCGTGCGCAACGCGCTACTGAAGATGGATAAGCCGATGCCGCAGACCGAGGAGTGGTTGTCCGGGGGAGCAGAACACTTCCGCATGGTGGAGCCGCTCCCGGAATCTGGCGATCGGCTGAGCCGCCTTTTGCGCGAACCCTCCGAAGGAGATCAAGAGCAGCAGACCGCCGAAGCCGAGCGGTTGGGGCTTACCGGGCCGTATTTTTCCGTGATCAAGATCAAGCTGGTCATCCCCGCTGAGAAGGAGCCGTCGGCTGACCAGGACGAGGATACCCGCCTATTCCGCTACGCGGCGCTGAATATTGTCAACGAGCTGCTGCATCAGGAGTGGCGGGCGGCGTCTTTTTACACTCGGAGCCTGGAGATGGCCCTCATCCTGCAGTGGAACGAAGCGGAGTATGCCGAGCCAAACCTCAACAAAATCAACCAGCTCGAAATGCTGGGCCGCAGCCTGCACCATCATATTCACAAGTATCTTGGCTTGCTATGCACGGTTGGGATCAGTCAAATTCTCAAGGGCGCGGGGTTCTTGGATGCACTGAGCCGGCAGGCGGACAAAGCGATGTTGTGGGGTGGGGGACACGGGGATTACCATGTGTTTTATTACGGCGACTTCAACTGGCATAACTATACCCAGGACCCTTCCACCGAGGAGTTGACGACACAGAGCAACCGGATCGTGGAGAGTGCCAAGAAGTATATCGAGGAGAACTACCGGCAGAAAGGGTTAACTATTCATGAGGTGGCCCGCAGCAACCATGTCAGCCCCAATTATCTAAGTTACCTGTTCAAGAAAAATACCGGCTATAACCTTTGGGAATATGTCATCAAGCTGCGGATGGAGGAAAGCAAAGCGCTGATTCTGAACACGGACCTGCGTCGATACGAGATTGCCGAACGCGTGGGCTACGAGTCGCCCGAGCATTTTAGCAAGATATTCAAGAAGTATTTCGGTGTCAGCCCCACGGAGCTGAAGAAATAACGATGAAGTAAGAACGACTATAGTTCACATAGTTTTAGACATGTTCGCCTGGGATCCTCTTTTTTACAATGGATAGAGACACTACGTAGAAAAGAGGGAGAAAGATGGGGGAACCCGTGATTTCACCGGGGAACATGCAGCAGGACACGGTTAGGGCGGACGTTATGCGGTCGCCGCGGCGGGGATCAAACTGGAAGAAGTACATGTGGGGTTATCTATTCCTGATTCCGGCGATTGCCATATTTATCGTGTTCTTATGGGTCCCGATCATCAAAGGGATGGTTTACAGCTTTTATAATATCGATTTCGTCAAAGGCAACACGTTTGTCGGAATGGACAATTACGTGAAGGTGTTCAACAACCCCGACGTACTTCTGTCGGTTCGCAACACCTTGTATTATATGCTTCTTTGCTTGGTGATCGGCTTTTGGGTACCGATCGCCGCATCGATCGCGATTTCCGAACTTCGCTGGTTCCAGGGCTTCGCGCGCATTGCGGCGTACCTCCCGTTTGTCGTGCCGGGCGTCGTCCTGTACGGGATGTGGCGCTGGATGTACGACCCGGTTGGGCCGATCAACGCATTGCTTGGATGGTTTGGGGCCGATCCGGTATCCTTCGTCTCCGACGGCAGGTGGTCGATGGTCTCGATCGTCTTTATGGAGACGTGGCAGCAGTTCGGTTCGGCGATGCTGATTTATTTGGCCGGGGTGCTGAGCATTCCGCGGGACTGGTACGAAGCGGCGGAAATCGATGGAGCCGGCGTCTGGGCCCGGATCAAATATATTACGCTGCCCTCGATGCGGAACTTGATCGTGCTGATGTTGATTCTGCAACTGATTGGCACTTCTCAGGCTTACCAATCGCAGCTGGCTTTGCTGGACGGCGGTCCAAACAAAGCAACGTTGACCTACGCGCTCTTGACGGTCAAATATGCCTTTACCCAGCTCGACTATGGGGCAGGGACTGCGCTGGGCGTCCTGATGTTCCTCGTGCTGAGCGTGCTTGGCGTGCTGCAATACAAGCTGAACAAGGAGGAGTACTGATATGAAAGAAAGAGGCATCCTGTCGCCCTCCGATTTGCAGAAGCCGCTTAATAAAATCGTTTACGGATTTATGGTGTTGTGCATCGCGGTTATGGCTTTTACGATGTTATATCCAATCGCAATGACGATGTTCAACGGGCTCAAAAGCAATCAGGAGGTCAACTCGTTCCCGCCGCGGTTTTTGCCGCAGGAGTGGCATTGGGACAATTTTCCGAAAGCTTGGGGTTATATCGATCTGCCGATGTTTTTGAAAAATACCCTGCTGATCTTCGGCGGTAACCTGCTGATGACCATCCTGGTACTGGGCCTCGCCTCGTTCAGCATTTCGCGTATCCGCGTGCCGTACAGCCGGGCGATATACTTCTTCATTCTGCTCACGTTGTTTATTCCGGCCTCGAGCTACATGATCCCGAACTTCGTGAACCTGAAGGAGTTGGGGCTGTTGAACTCTTACTGGGCCTTCTGGTTGCCTGCCGGGGCAAATGCGTATTATTTCCTTCTGATGAAAAACTTCTTCGACGGCATCCATCCAGAAATCTTCGAGGCAGCCCGGATTGACGGGGCTTCCGAGTGGACCAGTTACTTGCGGATCGCGGTACCGCTGTCGGTGCCGATCTTTGCGACGCTGGCGATCTTTATTTTCTCCACGGCCTGGAATGACTGGTTCTGGCCATCCCTGGTCATGCATACGGAAGACAAGTACACGCTGGCGACGGCGATTTACAAGTATGTGATTAACGCGCGGAATATGGACAGTAGCCTCAAGTTCAGCATTTTGTTCATGGTCATGATTCCGCCGATCTTCGTGTTCCTCGGGTTCCAGAAGTTTATCATGCGCAGCGTCAACTTGTCCGCGGTCAAAGGATAGGTAGTTCAAAAAGTAATCTTTCCATGACGAAGCAGAAAACCTGACTTTTTGAACCTTCATTGTAACGATCGTAGGCCTGCACATGAAAGTCATAAGATCACACATCGATTGCGAAATCGTTCTCTTTTATGATGAACATGCAAGATAACCTAACTTTTAGAAAAGGGGAGTTTCAATGCGCAAGTTTTCAGCGGTGTTGATGTGCCTGATGCTGTTCGGCTCGTTGCTAGCGGCCTGCGGTGGAGGAAACAACAAGGAAGCCCAAAATAACGGCGGGAATGTGGCGGCCACGGGCAACAACGGGGGAGGCAATGCCGAACCGGCTGCGGGAGAAGCCGATGACATCACGCAGCGCAAAGTTACGATCAAAATCCACTATCCGCTGCCGGACGAAACGACGCTCCGCCAGCAGGAGGACGATAAAATCGCTCGCTTTCAGGCCAAGTACCCGAACGTAACGATCGTGAAGGACGACTGGCAGTATAGCGTCAACGAAATCGGCGTGAAGATGGCGTCCAACGAAGCGCCAACCTTCTACAATACTTGGGCAACGGAAGCCCAGTTCCTGGTCGAACGCGGCTGGGTTGCCGACATCACGGAGCTGTGGAACAACTGGGAGTACAAGGACGAAATTAACCCGGTGCTGCAAAACCAATTTATCGTTGACGGCAAGGTGTACGGGATCACCCAAAACGGTTACGTCACTTCGACCGTAGTCAACAAGAAGCTGCTGGACGATAAAGGGATCGCTGCTCCAGCGTTCGACTGGACTTGGGATGACATGTACAACGTAGCCAAAGGCGTCGCTGATCCGAAGAAGGGCATTTCGGGGATCGCTCCGATGGGCAAAGGCAATGAAGCGGGCTGGAACTGGACCAACTTCCTGTTTGAAGCCGGCGGCGACATCGAAACGAATGAGAACGGCAAAGTGACCGCCGTCTTTAACTCCGAGGCCGGGGTGAAGGCGCTGGATTTCTACAAGAAGCTGAGATGGGAAGCCAACGCGATCCCGCAAGACTGGGCGCTGGGCTGGGGCGATGCCGTCAGCTCCTTCCAACAAGGCCGGACCGCGATGGTGATCGCCGGGGCGTTTGACGTCATTCAAGCGGCGCTGAACGAAGGCGGCATGAAGCCGGAGGACGTCATTGCTTACCCGATGCCTGCTGCAGAGAAGGGCGGCAAACATTATGGCGTTCTGGGCGGCAATTACCTCGTCATCAATCCAAATGCCACGAAGGACGAACAGGAAATGGCGTTCCGCTATATCACGTTTGACTACTTCACCGATGACGCTTTGAAATCGGTCGAAGACACGATCAATGCCCGTAAGGCTGAAGGCAAATACTACGTGCCGACGCCGCTGGAATATTTCAGCGAAGATTCCGACTACGCCGGCAAAGTGAAAGCCATTTACGACAAGTACGACAACGTGTACAAATACGATCCACAGTTGTTCAGCCTGCTGGAAGGTAAGCCGGAAGCGCAGTTCGGCACGCAGGACTACTACGCGACGATGTCGAACGTCGTGCAGGAATCGTTCTCGAAGAAGGGCACCGATTCCAAGAAACAGCTGGATGTCGCAGCGAAATACGTACAGGAGAATTTCTTCGATAAAATTCAACCGCAATAAGCGGCAGGTTGCTAAGGAGCCTCCCCGGGTGGTCCGTTTGGACTGTGGGGAGGCTCTTTTTTGCGTTGAATGTGTCTGAAGGAGAGCGGTAAAGGTTGGGGTGCGGGAGAATGGAGAGTTGAGTTGCTCATTTGGCGCTGGAATAACACCAAAAGATGCGGCGGCAGGCGGGGAGTGGGAGCTAGAGTTGTGGACGGTGAAATCAATGCTAACGGAACGGAGAGACGTTATTTCTCATTTTAGGCGTGGATCAATGCTTGTTTGGGCCAAATAGCGTCATCTGGTTCCGTTAGGCTGGGAAATGGTCGGGAAATGGACGAATAAGGTCATTTGGTTCCGTTAGAGGGGGAGAGGGGCGGAGTTAGCAGAGGCGGAAAGAGTGTGGCCGCTGAGGCGAGTGAACGCATACTGCCGAGTTTCGATGGATCACGCCGCCGCCGCCGTTTTGTCCTTTTGCTGGCGCGCGCGGGCTTGTCGGCCCAGCACCAGGCCAACGAGCGAGGCCATCATCTGCTGGAACACCATGCCCAGCACGACCGGGACGGCCACCGGAGCAGGGAAGTAGGTGACAGCCAGCACTGCGCCGGCGCTGATGTTGCGCATGCCGCCATTGAAGACGAGCGCCACCTTGTCGGACTCGTTTAGGCCAATCAACCGGGACAAGCCGAAGCCAAGCACGTAACCGATCGCCGCGAGCGTAACGATGATGGCGGCGAGGCCCAGCAGCCGCGGGCTAAAGTCGGTTAGATAAGGAGCGACAACTGCACCGTTGATCGCCACGACGGCAGCCATAGCTAGCTTCGAGAACGGGTTCAACCAAGGTCCACAGGAAGCGATCACCCGACCTTTCGTCCATTGGTTCAACAGCATCCCAACCAGCGACGGGACGACGATCATCCAGAATAGGCTGGTCATCATCGCAGCGGCGTCGAGCTGCACACTCGCGCCGACTAGCAGCGACAGGATTCCGGGCACGACAAACGGTGCCAGCAGTGTATCGATTAGGATGATCGACAAGGTCAAGGCGATGTTGCCTTTGTAGATGCTGACCCACACAAAGCTGCTGACACCAGTTGGAATTGCTGCAGCGAGAATGAAACCGGTAATCGTATAGAAATCCCCGGGAAACGCCACATGCCCCATCCCCATGGCGATCAGCGGCATGGCGAGGTGGAGGATGAACAGGCAGAGCACCAGGGGAAGCGGTTTTTTGAGCACGTTCAAGAAATCCTTGAAGCTTAGGCTGATGCTCCCGGCAAAGGTCATGAAAGCAAACAGCCACGGAGACCAGGAGGTGTATGCGGCAAGTTGGCTCCCGCTAAGAACGCCGATCAATATGCTGGCAGGCGTGATTAGTGGCATAAGTTTGTTTAGTTGTCGATTCAACGTTTGCAGCAAATTCATCGTCAGGTCATCCTTTGGATTATAAGCTTCTTGTAGTATAGAACGTTCGCGGAGAATCGTAAATGGGACGGAGCCGGGATAGCACTTGAACGAAAAAAAGTCTGCCTGATCGTAACCGAACCAGGCAGACTTAGTAGGTTTAGCGGGTAATTTCCTTAAACGAAGCCTCGGCAGCCTCCAAGGTGAAGTTGATGTCGGCATCCGTGTGCGCCGTCGTCAGGAACCAGGCTTCGTATTTCGACGGAGCGAGGTTGACGCCGCGACGGAGCATGGCGCGGAAGAAGGCGGCGAACGCTTCGCCGTCCGTGTCTTGCGCCTCGTCGTAATTCGTGATCGGGTGGTCGCAGAAGTGCGTGGAGAACGAGCCGCGAATCCGGTTGATCGTCAGCGGCACTCCAAGACGGCGGGCCGACTCGGACAGGCCGTCGGTCAATTTTACGGCGAGACGGTCCATCTCATCGTAAACCCCGGCGCCCTGCAGCACCTCGAGGCAGGCGATGCCGGCGGAGATGGAAGCCGGGTTGCCCGCCATCGTCCCGGCCTGATAGGCCGGACCGAGCGGCGCCACCTGTTCCATGATCTCCTTGCTGCCGCCGTACGCGCCGATCGGCAGCCCGCCGCCGATGATTTTGCCGAGGGCGGTCAGATCGGGCCGGATCGCTTCGTGATTTGAGAGGCCGGCGTACGTTTGCGCCGAGCCGTAGTGGAAGCGGAAGGCCGTAATGACCTCGTCGTAGATGACGAGGGCGCCGTACTGCCGTGCGAGCCGGCAGAGCTCTTCCAAGAACCCGGGCTTCGGCATCACCATGCCGAAGTTCCCAACGATGGGCTCGACCATGACCGCGGCGACGTCGTCGCCCCACTTGTCGAGCGCCTCTTTCAGCGCCGTAGCATCGTTAAACGGCACGGTGATCACCTCGTGTGCGATGCTGGTCGGAATGCCGGCGCTGTCGGGGATACCCAACGTAGACGGGCCGGAGCCGGCGGCCACGAGCACGAGATCGGAATGGCCGTGGTAGCACCCGGCAAATTTGATGATCTTGTTGCGTTTCGTATACGCGCGCGCAACGCGGATCGTGGTCATGACCGCTTCCGTGCCGGAGTTGACGAAGCGCACCTTGTCCATCGAAGGGATCGCTTCCTTCAGCATGACGGCCAAGCGGATCTCCAGCTCCGTTGGCGTGCCGTATAACGTACCGTTCGCCGCCGCCTCTTGGATGGCCTTCGTGATATGCGGATGGGCATGTCCGGTAATGATCGGCCCGTAAGCCGCTAAATAATCGACGTATTTATTATCGTCTACGTCCCAGAAATACGCGCCCTCGGCTTTTTTCATAAAAACAGGCGCCCCGCCGCCAACCGCCTTGAAAGAGCGGGAGGGGCTGTTGACGCCACCTACGATATGCTGCAATGCTTCTTCGTACAATCGTTCCGATTGCGATCGGTTCATATTTCTATACTTCCTTTCTGGTTGAAGAATTGGAGAGAACTAGTTTGACAGATGCACCGGTGATCCAACTGCAAAAGTACATTTGATTTACCTGAAAACCGGCGTTTTCGTGCGATCAGCTGCAATAGTGCGGGATAGGTCACCAAAAGTGACTTTTAAGAGGAAATGAACTGCACTTTTACATCCGGCGAGCCCATAAGAGCGGTTTTCACCAAAATGAACTGCACTTTTACATCTCGTTGCAATTGGTGGTGCGATTAGCGCGCCTTTAGAGGCGCCAGCCTCAAGGGCTGGCCGCCTCCAGATTCGCGTCGTTACCGGCGTTCGCTCCCGTCCGGCTAGAGCCGCTTCCACCAGCACCGGCATCGCCGCTGCTGTCGTTGCTCCCCGTTCCGCCGGGCTCGCTGCCGCTTTCGGCCCCGTCGCCGGTGCCCGTTTCTTCGCTCTTATTAAATACGTCCTGCACGTATTGCTTTAATTCATCTTCGCTTCGGACGCCCAGCACGGACGAACCGCCAACGCTTTTCTCGACCAGCAGGTCCATCGGCGGAATTTGCTCGCTGGCGGACATCTGCGCGTCATACCCGACGGTGGCCAGCTTCCACATATCTTGAACCGACAGATTCGTGTCGATGTAAGGATTGATTTTCTCTAAAATCGAAGGTAATTTCATGATCGAGGTCGTCGATTTCAGCTTATCCGCTACGGCCTTCAGAAAATTGCGCTGCCGCTCGGTCCGGGTGTAATCGGAGAGGGCGTCGTGCCGGAAGCGGACGTATTGCAGCGCGGTTTTGCCGTCGAGGTGCTGCTGTCCTTTTTTTAAATCGATGTCGTATTCATGGTTATCCGCTTTGCTGGTGTAGTGCATATCTTTTTCCACGTAAAAATCCACCCCGCCGACCGCATCCACCAGCTCGATGAATCCTTGGAAGTCGGTATACACATAATATTGAATCGGGATGCCCAGCAGGTCGGAGACCGCCTGCATGGCCGTATTCGGACCATGGGTGATCGCCGTATTGATCCGATCCGAGCCGTGCTCCGGAATTTCCGTATACGTATCGCGCAGAATCGAGAAGAGGTAACCCTTCTTGCTCACCGGGTCTAGGGATGCGACCAGCATCGTATCGGAGCGGGGGATTTCCCCTTTCTTCAAACCGCGCGCATCCACGCCCATCAACAGGATGTTCACGCGTTCCGTGCCTTCCCATTTCGGCGGTTCCGGCACTTTCGTCTCGGTTGGCTGCACGTTATAGAAAGGAGACTGCTCTCCTTCTTTTTGAAAATTGTCCACTTGGTTGTAGATGGCGGTAAAATAGTATGCCGCAAAGGCGGCCAGGACGACGACCACTCCGATCACCGACCAGAGAATCGCCCGTTTTGTGCGTTTCGTCATTGGGTTCGTTCCTTTCAGATCGTACGATAAATTCGGTTTCTATTATAGATATACTACATATCTTTACATTATAATTTTTTTTGTAAATACAATCAATTTCAGGGTTGGAGAGGCCCGAGGAGGAGTTCACATGTCGGAACAACCGCAGGAAGTGCAAATCGGCAAGCCCGTTCCGGACTTTCGGTTACCCGCAGACAGCGGGGAGGACATTTCGCTATCGCAATTTCGCGGCCGCAAGGTCGTTCTTTATTTTTATCCCAAAGATTCAACCCCGGCTTGCACCCAGGAGGCTTGCGATTTTCGCGACCTCGCCCAGGCGTACGGGGAGTATGGAGCCGTGGTGCTTGGAATCAGCGGGGATACGGTAAAATCCCACGGAAGGTTCGTCCAGAAGCAGGGGCTAAATTTTCCGCTTCTATCGGACGAGTCCCATGAAGTGTGTGGGTTATTTGGCGTGTGGCAGCTAAAAAAAATGTACGGTCGCGAATTCGAGGGCATCGTTCGTTCCACGTTCCTCATCGACGAGGAGGGCAAGCTTCTCCGCGAATGGCGCGGTGTCAGAGTGAAAGGGCACGCCGAGCAAGTATTAGAGGCGCTTCGGGAGACGAATAAGATGTAAGTCGGGGGCTAGGTTTATGCGCCAGGTCACCCCTTTTGTCAAGCGACAAGGGGTGATTTTTTAATGCCTTTGGCAGCGAATCCGGAAGTCTATTTGCGTTTCTACCTTCATACAATCTACCAGATAGGCCATGGATTCATAGAAAAGAATTTGATCCTAGCTGCGGAGGTAGAAGGTCGATGAAACAAAGAAGAATTTCCGGACTTATGCTGGTTCGTATGATGCTGCTTACACTGGTGCTGATCGCTGCGATTGGCGCCCCGCTGGGCTTTCAGCCGCAAGGCTTGCCCGAGGTGAAAGCCCATGCCATGAAGGAACAAGCCGCGGTGGGATCCGCGACCCATAAAGTGAATCTCGCTACACCCCAGAAGGTGCAAACTGTAAATCATTCAGCCGTTGGCACGGCCGCGATACCGGCGGCTTTGGCGTCGGCTAAACCGAAGAAGAAAGTCGAGACGTCTCAGGAAACAAAGAAGAAAACGCAAGGCAAGACGGTGTACCTAACCTTTGATGATGGGCCAAGCCCGCATACGGATCAGGTGCTTGAGATTTTGCGGCAGGAGAAGGTCACCGGCACCTTCTTCGTGCTTGGTCAGCAGGCCAAGCGCTACCCTGAGGTGATCCGGCGTATCGTCGACGCCGGTCACGCGTTGGGAAATCACACGTATAATCACGACTATGATGCGCTGTACGACAGCTTTGGCCATTTCTGGAAGCAGGTCAAGGCAACGGAGGAGGTGCTGCGGGAGATCACGGGAACCCGTACGCCGCTGGTACGTGCGCCGGGCGGGACGTACGGGCATTTTGACAAAACGTACTTTAGCTTGTTGGAACAAGGCGGGTATAAGGTTTTTGACTGGAATGTGGACAGCGGTGATTCTAAACGCAAAGGCGTTCCGGCGGACGAAATCGTAAGCAACGTTAAGAATGAGAAGCCCCAGGACCAGGTGATCGTATTGATGCATGATGGAGGGGGACATGAAGAAACCGTCAAGGCATTGCCGGAAATTATCCATTACTATAAAAAACTAGGTTATGAGTTTTCAACATTGTCCGCGGAGCAGAAGCCCGTTCAATTCACGCTGGATCGGGGGATTGGCAAGAAAAACCGCCCTGCACCTTCAGCCGAATGGGTAGCATCCAATGTGGCTCCCAATGCGGCTTTGTTTGAACCGGAGCTGCCGTTGACGGTGGAAGCGGGCAGTGTGCAAATGCGTCTGGATGCCGGGGAATATGAAATGCTAGACGGCCAGTATCTGGCACCTGTTCGCACGGTGATGGAGCGCCTCGGCGCCGAAGTCTATTGGAGCGAGGCGACGCAAAGTGCCTTTATCGAATGGGGGGAGGCCTCCGTCATCGCCGATACGCGTCGCGGGGTGCTGACCGCCGAACGCAAGGATGGATCGGTCGTCGAATGGGAAGTGAGGTTTGACCGCAAAGCGCAGGCGTTATGGATTCCGTTGCGTCCGCTGCTGGAAGCATTGAACCATCCGATCGTCGAGGCGGTTTCGACTGCAACCGAACGGCGGGTTTCGGCACTCTAGCAAGAGCTGGTCGCGAGCTGGACGTATCCTTTCTCTCTTCCATGTCTATTTTCGCTAGTTTCTGGGGAAACTGGTTGATAGATTACGGCCATGGTTTAGAAATGGAGGGGGAAGTCACGATGAATCACGATCAAGCGCAGGCGCTGTTGGAGCAGCTTGTTCACAAAGTGGATCGGGTGATTGTAGGGAAAAAGAAGGAGATCGAGCTCGCGGTGGTGGCGATGCTGAGCGGCGGTCATATTCTGCTAGAGGATGTACCCGGAGTGGGTAAAACGATGTTGGTTCGCACGTTGGCGGCCTGCATTGGCGGTTCGTTTGGCCGCATCCAATTTACGTCGGACCTGTTGCCTTCCGATGTGACCGGCGTAACGGTATACCATGCGCAAAGCGGTCAGTTCGAGTTTCGACCCGGACCGGTGTTTGCGAACGTCGTGCTGGCCGATGAGATCAACCGGGCGGCGCCGCGAACGCAATCCGCGTTATTGGAAGCGATGGAAGAACGGAAAGTGACGATTGACGGAGTTACGCGGGCATTGCCGAAGCCGTTTCTGTTGCTGGCTACGCAAAATCCGCTCGAATACGAGGGGACCTATCGCCTGCCGGAGGCACAGTTGGACCGTTTCCTCATGCGGCTTACGCTGGGGTATCCCCAGCCGGAACAGGAGGTAGCTATGCTCAGCCGGATGCAGGATCCGCCAAATCCCGCTGAGTTGAAGCCGGTATTGCTTCCAGAGGAAATGGCCGTGATGCAGCGTCTGGTGCGGGGCGTCCTGGTAGACGATGTCATCAAGCGCTATATGGTTGGAGCCGCGGACGTTTCACGGCGTCATCCGCAAATTGCGCTGGGCTTAAGTCCGCGCGCGACGCTCGCCTGGATGGGCGCTGCACAGGCGATGGCGTACTTCAAGGGGCGGACGTTCGTCACGCCGGACGATGTGAAGGCCGTTGCACCCGCCGTGCTAACGCACCGGATCGTGCTCCGGACCGAAGCCAAACTCGCCGGCATCGATGGAGAGCAGGCGCTGGCGAGTGTGCTCTCTAAGGTCAATGTGCCGATTTTCGCGCGGGCATCGGGGAGTTCGTCATGAAGAACGCGGGATGGGGATGGCCGGTAGCGATCGTGTTCTTGGGAACTTTAGGGGGCTGGTATGCATGGCGAGGCGGGGCATCAGCCTTGTTCTTATTGGTGTTGGCTGGCTTTGTCATGTTGCAAGGCGCGCTGGTGCAAGCGCTAGGCCCAAAGCGCTTTAAGGTCGAGCGTGCCTGGCAGCCGGAGTTCCCGGTTGCCGGTGAACCGGTCACTATCACGTTGAAGGTTCGCTGCGAAGGAGGGCTACCGCCCATCTGGTTGCAGGTTGAGGATGAGCTGGCTGGGGCCGCTGCTGGACAAGGAACGAACCGCCCGGGGGTCCGGGGCGGTAGTTTGTTTTTCGCCGGATTCCGTCGGGATTATCGGGCTATGTATACGATTCAAGGCTTGCCTCGGGGGGTCTACAAGGATATGCCCATACGGTTGAGTTGGGGCGATTCCTTCGGTTGGTTTAAACGCAGCCGTGGCACCGCTGCAGCCGAGGTGATGGTTATTCATCCCGCGCCCCTGGCGGCGGATCCGCCGGAAGCAGAGGAGCGGGGCGAGCAAGAGGGCGGCGGGGCTTGGCAGCCCCAACTGGTCATGTCTTCCCCGGCGCCTGGCCGTTTGAGGCCTTATGCACCGGGAGATCCGCTGCGCCGAATTCATTGGAAATACTCCGCGAAAAAGGGAGAGTTGCTCTCCCGCATCCCTGAGGAACAAGGCGTGATGCCGAGGTATTTGCTGTTGAGCGCGCAGCAAGGGGAATACTCGAATCCCGCGGGCTTTGAGCTGGCGATCTCAGCTGCCGCAACTTGGCTGCGTCGTGAGGCCGGCGATTCGGGCGCTAGTGAGCTCAGGTTCAGCCACGGAGCGATGGCCGGCCCCTGCCGGGTCACCGGTCGCGAGGGCATGATGAGCGGCCTGGAACAGCTCGCCGGTCTTCGACGGGGGGACGGCCTATATGCAGGAGAACTGCTCCGCAGGGATTGGTCCGAGGTGCTATCCCAAGGGCAAAGCCTTACGGTTATCACGGGTAGGCTTACGACTGAATTGGCCGGAGACTTGCTGCATTTGGCTGAGCTTGGGGTGACCGCGGAGGTTTGGTGTGCCGGCGGTCTCGGCGGATCGGGTCAACCGATCCCACTGGCGGGTCGGCTACGGGAGCGGGGCGTCATGGTAGTGGATCTCACGTTGTATCGAACGAAGTCCCGGCAGAAGGAGGCGAGCGAGCATGTCAGCGCCTAAACACGTAGTGCTCACGACCGGAGGGACCTTAGCGGCGGCGATTCCTTCTCGGCGAGGGAGCCATCCTGCGCCTTCGACCATCCTGCGGATCCTGATCACGCTGCTGCTTTTCGGATTGTTCGGGGAATGGTTGTATCCCTTGCACGCGATGATGCCGGATAGGCAAACGGAGCTCATTCCGCTGTTCTTTATTCTCACCGGGGCATTGCTGCTGTTCGGTAGCCTGCGTCTTCCGTCCGGACTATTTGCACCGTTACCGCCGCTGCTGATCGCCGGAGCCATGCTGTATCTCTTCGGACGGGAAGAAGGGGTATCCTGGTTTAGCGGTTACGCGCAAACGATCGCTGCCGATCTGGACGAGTTTTTGAGCACGGGAAGGCTTTACGCCATCAGTATGGAGACACGGGCGCTGCTGTTATTGATCGGCTGGACACTGCTGGTCGTATCCGTACAAATGCTGGCGCTCTCGCGCCAAAGCATTTTGTTATTCTTGTCAGCTACTGTGATTTATTTGTTGGTACTCGAGGCAGCCGTGGGCCTGGAATTGTATTTAGGTGTCATCCGCACGGCGGCGCTGGGTCTGGCGTTGCAAGCGGCGGCGTTCCATCGCGGCGAGTCCGGGGCGAGCCGGGGAATCGGGAGCGTTGCCGGCGGGGGCGTCGTGCTCGTTTGCGTTGCCGGCGCGGCGCTGCTCAGCTCGTTGCTGCTGCTGCAGCCGGTGCGGGCGATCTCTTGGGAGCAGGTCGCCCGCAGCTTGTCGGACTGGAGCGGTGCCGAGCTGACCGGACAGCCGGGCGGTGCCGCGGCGGTCAGCGTATCCGGCTACGGCCGAGACGACTCCAAGCTGGGCGCGCCGCTGCGCCTGCGCCATGACCCGTATTTTACGGCGTTGTCGCCGTACAATACGTACTGGCGCGGCGAAAGCAAAAGCGTGTACACCGGCCGGGGCTGGATTCAACCGGCCGGAGAAGGCTCGCCCACGATCGCCGGGACGGAGCGCTCCGGCGACCTCGCGGGCGATATGGCCTTAGGCGCTGCCGCCGCTGCCGTCGCCGGCGTCGACACCGGCCGGGAGCTGATCCGCCAAACGGTGACGTTTGAAGCGCCGTTGACAGGGCGGGTGGCCCTGCTGTCGGGCGGGCTTCCGGTCCAGGCGGAACGGATCATCGCCGGAGACCAGAGTCAGTCGGTGCAGTTGGAGCCCCGGTTTGACGCCTGGGCGGATGCCTTCATCGTCGATTATGCCGCCTCGGCGGAGCAGATTTACGGCTATGAGCTGACCTCTTCGGTGCCGACAGCGTCCACAGACGAGCTGCGCCAAGAGGAGGGGCCGGACCCGCTGGAGGTCCGGGACCGCTTTCTGCAATTGCCGGAGGCTCTGCCGGAGCGGGTACGGAAACTTGGCGAACAGCTTGTCGCCGGAGAAAGCAACCGCTATGATGCGGCAGCCGCCGTCGAGAGTTACTTGAAGCATCGTTACGCCTATAGCCTGGATTCCCATCAGCCGCCGGAAGGGGCCGATTTCGTTGACCGCTTTTTGTTCGTCGACCGCATCGGCTATTGCGATCATTTCTCGACGGCGATGGTCATCCTGCTTCGCAGCGGCGGGGTCCCAGCCCGTTGGGTCAAGGGTTTCGCTCCGGGCGAACCTGTGTCATCAGCCGCTACGACAGCTGCCGAAGCGGACAGCAGAGTGGCACCTGCATCCACCGTTGGCGGCACCGGTTCCGTTGAACTGCATCGGTATACCGTGACGTATGCTGATGCGCATTCATGGGTGGAGGTGTATTTTCCCGAGACCGGTTGGGTTGCCTTCGATCCGACGCCGGGGTTCGGCGCATCCATGGTTTTAGGCGTCAACACTTTAGCGGATCATGGGCTAAGTGGCGCAGTTGCTGAGGCGACTTTTCCGCTGTTAGCCAAAGCAACCGAGGTGGCCAAGCTCCTGCAGCCGAAACTAACCGATCTAGCCGCAAAAAAGTTCGCCGCGATGAATCCGAAGCTGCGCTTGTTCGATTGGACCGTCCTGGCGCTGGGTGTCGGTTTCGTATTGCTGCTGGCGAGGGAAGTGAAGCAACGCAGACACTTGCTCCCGCTTGCCTTTGGACGCCTGCGCCTGCGAAGTGCCTTTCCTGGACGCCGTGAACTGTTGGCTTCGGCGGATCGGGTGTGGCGCGAGCTGGCAATCGTCTACGGACCTAAACCTGCGTCTATGACAGCCCGGGAATACCTCCAATCCGCGCTTCTCGCGGATCAATCTCAAGCCGAGTCGACTGAGCAGTTCGTGCGGACCTGGGAGATGATCTACTACGGGGGATTGCGGCCAGAGCGAAAGGAAAGCGTGAAGTTCCTGGAACAATGCCGGAATTTGGCCTTTCGTCGCCGCTGAAGTTAGCGCCGGGCTTCCTTGACGACCTCTTTTGTCGTTTCGTATAATAGGTGTCATAATTTGAGGGAGGCTCGGTCATGAATAAGCCAAATGAAATGATTGTGGTCCTTGATTTCGGAGGACAATACAATCAGTTAATTGCAAGAAGGATCCGCGACTTAGGCGTGTATAGCGAACTAATGCCGTTTAATACGCCGGTGGAACGCCTGCGGGAAATCGCGCCGAAAGGAATCGTGTTTTCGGGCGGACCGTCCAGCGTTTACGCGGAGGATGCCCCGCACATCGACCCGGCCGTGTACGATATCGGCGTGCCGATTTTCGGCATCTGTTACGGCATGCAGTTAATGGCGCACCAGCTTGGGGGCAAGGTGGAACGCGCAGCGAAACGCGAGTACGGCAAGGCAGACGTCGATTTTGCGGAACATTCGGCATTAACCCGCGGGCTCGATGCGAAACAGACGGTTTGGATGAGCCATGGGGATCACGTGACCCAGCTTCCGGACGGCTTCGTGGTTGATGCTTCAACGGAGCATGCACCGATCGCCGGGTTCGCCAACCCGAACCGCAACATGTACGGCGTGCAATTCCATCCGGAGGTTCGTCATTCCGTGCACGGTAACGAGATGATCCGTAACTTCCTTTACGAGATCTGCGGCTGTGAAGGCAACTGGAGCATGGAGACGTTTATCGAGGATGCCATGCGCGATATCCGCGACAAGGTTGGAGACGGCAAAGTACTGTGCGCGTTGAGCGGCGGCGTTGACTCCTCGGTCGTAGCAATGCTGATTCATAAAGCCATCGGCGACCAGTTGACCTGCATGTTCATCGACCATGGTCTGCTGCGTAAGGGGGAAGCGGAGAGCGTGATGGAGACCTTCGTTGGCAAGTTCGACATGAAGGTCGTCAAGATCGATGCGCGCGAGCGTTTCCTTTCGAAGCTGGCTGGCGTTGACGATCCGGAACGGAAGCGGAAAATCATCGGCAACGAATTCATTTACGTCTTTGACGAAGAGTCGGCTAAATTCGATGACTTCAAATTTCTGGCTCAAGGGACGTTGTATACGGATATTGTCGAGAGCGGAACCGCGACGGCCCAAACGATCAAATCGCACCACAATGTGGGCGGGCTGCCGGAGGACATGAAATTCAAGCTGATCGAGCCGCTGAATACGCTGTTCAAAGACGAAGTGCGCAAGGTCGGCGAAGAGTTGGGATTGCCTCGGGAAATCGTATGGAGACAACCGTTCCCGGGACCGGGACTCGCCATTCGCGTTTTGGGCGAAGTGACCGAAGAGAAATTGAAGATCGTTCGGGATTCCGATTACATCCTGCGCGATGAAATCGCCAAAGCCGGACTGGATCGTGAGATCTGGCAGTACTTTACGGCGCTGCCGAACATGCGTAGCGTAGGAGTTATGGGCGATGCCCGTACCTACTCTTACACGGTAGGCATCCGTGCCGTAACGTCCATCGACGGCATGACCGCTGACTGGGCGCGTATCCCTTGGGATGTGCTGGAGAAAATCTCCGTGCGTATCGTTAACGAGGTTGAGAACGTGAACCGCGTTGTTTACGACATTACGTCGAAACCGCCGGCGACGATCGAGTGGGAATAGGTTGAAAAATAACGAATGCTCTCTTTTAGATGCCGGTTCAGGCAAATTAAAGAGAGCATTTTTTTGTGGGGTTATTTTTGAACAGAGGTTTCGATATTCAGGGTCGTTTTTTTGCTGTCCCAGCTCATTTTAGCCCCCAGCAGCACGGGAAGATCACGTGCCCAGATGTAGGTCGTCCCCGAAAAGGTATAGAAATGCGGCACAGCCTTCCCTTTTAGGGTTGGGTTTTTTTTAACATTGTCGTACTTGACTTCAATCCCCAGCAAGTTGCTGACCGATCGCAGCGGAACGTAAGTGGCACCGTCAAAAACCCGTCCCGGTCCGGCGGTTTTTCCGTTTACTTTGATTTGGACGACTGCCGCCTTCGCAAACATTCGCTCATCTGGGATACGGGTGACGTAGACGACTTCCTTTTTAATTAACTCAGGTGCCCCCTTCGGGTATACCTGGACCTCGTGTTTACCTGTCACATTTCCGAAAGTAGCGGTAACCTCTGCTTTTCCTAACGCGACCGCCTGGATATTTCCGTAAATGGGTGACGTAATAACCTGCTGATTGGTCGTGTCCCATGAAGTGAATTCCGTGATATAGGACGTGTCTCCATTATTGAAAATAGCCAGCGCGTTTAGCTCCGTGCCGCTGTTCAAGCTTACGTTGAAAGGATCAGAAGTGGGCGGGAGAGTGCCACGAACAATCTCAATTTGTTTAGGAATGCCGACATAAACCTTCGCGTACGTTGACTCAAACGCTTTAAAGGAATTTCCTGCGGCATCCTTTAACACCGTTTCTTCAGCAAGAACATTGATCGAAGTATTCTGAGTCGGAGCTTCCTTGTTCACCGTAAGGTAAAATGAAATAAAGGCTTCATCCTTCTCGGAGTGGATGAACTTGTTATTTAGGGCGGAGATCGACAAAATCACTTCTTGTCTGCCATCCGCAGGATCTAGATCGACTGGATAGGGAGCTTCAATGAGATAATCTTTAGTCTCGTACGTTTTGGATGGAATAACATAAGTATCGGCTCTCCATATGTATTTTCCAAGAGTCTCATCAAAGCGTACTTTGCCCTCGGTATTAAACGCTTTTTCATCATAGCTTAAGGTAAGCACCGCTGACCGGAGCTTTTGGTTCTCATGCGTGAGATCGGATAGCTTAACGTTGATCATCACGCTGCTGCCGGGAATCAGGGAGGTCTCTCTCGTTGCAACCTCAATGGACACCTGATTCGAGCCGGCTGCAGAAGCTATGCCGGTTATGCCGAGAAGCGACAAAAGCAAGGCAAAAGCCAGTAGAGTTCGCGCCGTCTTTCTTAATAGATTCATAAAACAACCCCCATACCAGAATATAACAGGTATATCGGTTATTTTTGAATACGATGTAAATCTTCACGATTTCTTCAAATGGCGAACAATACAAGCTCAATCTTTATCGAATATTCGTTTTTTCTGTTGACAATTTGGAGGCCTCGGCCTAGAATAAGTGATGTGATAAGCCTTCGTCATGAGGCTTGTCAGGAGATCGACAAAACAACATAGTCCTTTTCGTATAATTCCGGGGATGGGCCCGGAAGTCTCTACGAGGTCACCGTAAATGATCTGGCTACGAAAAGAAGAAGCGTATTTTTGGTGCAGGTTAGGCGAAGCTTCGGGATCACCCGAACTAGATTGCCAGCTTGCTTCCTTCTCTGAAGCCCGTAGGCTTTCAGAACGGTTGCGTTTCTTCTGGACGTACGGTAACCCGAGGGATGTCACCTCGGGCTTTTTGTCGTTTTCCGAAGGGAATTCAATAAAGTAGTGCGGAAACGCCGGCTTTTTGAACCTTGATTGTCATATTCTAAGGGGGAGTAATTTTATCATGGATCGGTTTTTTAAACTGAAACAGAACGGTTCGACAGTACGTACGGAGATTATGGCAGGCCTGACCACGTTTATGGCGATGGCCTACATCCTTACGGTCAACCCTAACACGCTGACGGCTTTTGGTCAGATCGATATGGGGTGGTATTCTGTTTTCTTGGCAACGGCGCTTTCCGCCGGGATTTTCACGATCGCCATGGGCCTGTTCATTAACTTTCCTGTAGCGCTTGCGCCGGGCATGGGTCTTAATGCATATTTTGCTTCCGTTATTCTTTCGTCGGCAACAACGGATCACCCGTTTACTTGGGAAATGGGCTTGACCGCCGTATTCATCTCGGGTTTGATCTTTATCCTGTTAACCTTAACTAAAGTTCGTCAAATGCTGCTTGACGCCGTTCCGGATTCGCTGAAGCATGCGATTACGGTCGGGATTGGGTTGTTCATTACGATCATTGGTCTGAAAAACAGCGGACTGATGACGGTCGGCGTCGAAGCCGGCAGTGATATTGCGGCGCACACGTTTACGGATGTTCTTTCCTTTGAAACCGTCATCCACTTGGGCAGCCTGGAAAATACCGACGTTCAGCTCGCTTTGATAGGCTTATTGCTCATCGGTATTCTGATGGTCCTGCAGGTTCGAGGTGCGATTCTGCTGGGGATTCTGGGAACCACGATCGTCGCTTTGCTGATGGGTGTTGTCGATTTCGGTACTCTGTCCGATCCGCAAACGCCTTGGGTTCCGGACTTCACGCAAATTAATTTCGCGCGGTTTGACTGGGATGGTATTCTGCATACGGGGATTATTTCCGCCATTGCGACGTTTACTTTCGTGGAATTGTTTGATACTTTCGGCACTTTGGTAGGCACGGCTTCCCGTGCAGGTATCATGAAAAATCCGGAAGAAGGCAAAAAACGTGTCGGCAAAGCCATGCTGGTTGACGCAGCGGCTGTTACCGGCGGTGCTTTGCTGGGGACTTCGACAACGACCGCATACGTCGAAAGCGCGGCGGGCGTAGCTGAAGGCGGACGTACCGGCCTTACCGCCGTTACGACGGGTGTTTGCTTCTTGGCGGCACTGTTCTTGGCTCCAATCGCGGCTTTGATTCCAGGTTCCGCTACGGCGGCGGCCTTGATCATCGTCGGCGTACTGATGGTTCAATCGATCAAGGAGATTGATTTTACCGATATGGTCGTAGCAATTCCGGCATTCTTGACTGTAACGATGATGCCTTTCACCTATAATATTGCGAACGGGATTTCGTTCGGGATCGTGTTTTATGTGGTGCTGGCTTGCGCAGCCAATCTGCTCGGCAAGAAAAAATACAGCATTCACTGGTTGATGTGGGTATTGTTCGTCCTCATTATTCTTCGTTACATTTTCCTTGGCAGCCAAGGATAAGTACGAAACAAAGGCCTCTCAAGCCTGCAGTCCCTTTAGGGAATGCAGGCTTCTTTTTTATATAGTAGATACTCGAATCCGGATGACGATTTCCAAGTATTGTATTTGTGTTTGTTCCCGAGGTTTGGTATATTATAAAAGTCGCTCGCAGCGATAGGCATTTACGAAAAATAAACGAACTTGATTCAAAAAAAAGTTCTTGCTTTTGAGTGGATGTCTTGATATAATATAAGAGTTGTCGCT
>NZ_JADCNN020000029.1:0-47085 GCF_014947195.2 Paenibacillus rhizolycopersici
TTTTGTTATTCCATTCTGCCGCTCGACTTAGAACCGCAAGTCCCGCTCGCCGTTCTGGATCCGCTGAAGGCGGTCGATCGTCACTTCGCGCGCGGAGGCTTTGGGGATGCGGCGGAGGTTGTTTTTGATCAGCGTTGCCCCCATTTCCCGGGCTTCGTCATCTCCGTAGTCCAACAAATACTCCTGCAGGGTGAGCAAGGCGTTCGGGTGGCAGACGTTGTGGATCTGGCCCGATTTGGCCAGGCGCATAAAGCGGTCGCCCGTTCGGCCCTCGCGGTAACAAGCGGTACAATAGCTCGGAATATAGCCGTCCCGGCACAGCGACTTGATCATCTCGAGCGGTGAGCGGTGATCGCCAACCTCGAACTGCGCGGTATCGGCATGACTCTGAGCTCCGCTATCTCCGTACGCATCCATGTACCCGCCGACGCCGGTGCACGAGCCCGCGCTGATCTGGGAGACGCCCAGCTTGATCACCTCGTCGCGGAATTCCGAGTCTTCGCGGGTGGACAGGATCATGCCCGCATAAGGCACCGCCAACCGCAGCACGGCCACGATTTTCTTGAACTCGTGATCGCTCACTAGATACGGGAAGCTGTTCAGGTCGACGCCGTCCGCCGCCCGCAGGCGTGGGACGGAAACCGTGTGCGGCCCGCAGCCAAACGTTGCCTCCAGGTGCTCGGCATGCATCAGCATCGCAATCGTTTCGTATTTGTGATCATATAATCCGTACAATACCCCAACGCCGACGTCGTCAATGCCGGCCCGCATCGCCCGGTCCATCGCCGTCGTATGCCAGTCGTAATCGCGTTTTGGCCCTTTTTGGTGCATGCGGCTATAAGTGGGACGGTGGTACGTCTCCTGGAACAGGATGTACGTGCCGATCCCCACGTTCGCCAACTTGCGATAGTTCTCCACCGTCGTAGCGGCGATGTTGACGTTAATGCGGCGGATGCTCCCGTTATCGACCTTCACCGAATAGATGGTTTCGATGCATTCGAGAATGTAGTCGATCGGGCAATGCTCCGGATCCTCCCCGGCCTCCAGCGCCAGCCGCTTGTGCCCCATTTGCTGCAGCACCTCGACCTCCTGGATCAGCTCCTCCCGGTTCAAGCGCCGTCGCACCATGCTCTCGTTGGATTGTTTATAACCGCAGTACTCGCAGTTGTTCACGCAGAAGTTGCTAACGTATAAAGGGGCAAACAACACGATCCGATTCCCGTAAATCCGTTCCTTCACCTCGCGTGCCGCATGGTAAATCTCCTCCAGCAACACATCGTCCTCCACGTTCAACAGGACGGCGGCTTCCGCCGCGGTGATGCCTTTGGCGGTCCGGGCACGTTCCAGAATAGCCAGCACCTTCTTACGGTCGCGGGCCAGCTGCGACCCGTAAGCGAGCGCCGATACGATCGTTTCATCCCGGATGAAATCCGCCGGCTCCCATTGATCTGACCTGCTCATCCTAATCCCTCCCTGTAAGATGCGCCCTAATCCACTCATAAACCCCTTCGGGACTGTTTGGACAACCCCGCACACAACACCCAACGCTAACAACCAACGACTAACAATTAATAGCGGGAGCGCACCAAATAGTGCGTATGCAAGTATTGATGGCTCTTGTGGCTGTTCGGCTCCTCCAAAAACTCGCGATAGATCTGCTGGATATAAGGGTTCTTATGCGATTTGCGAATCGTAGAAGCCTCGTCCTCGTCGTAAATCGCCTTGGCTCGTTCCGCCTTCACATCAAGCGTATCCCGCAGACTGGCACTTACAATCGGCTGCCCGCCGCCGCAAATGCAGCCGCCCGGGCAAGCCATGACCTCGATAAACTCGTATTGGCGCTGGCCGGACTGGATCATCGCCATCAGCTTCCGGGCGTTGCCGAGCCCGTGCACGACGGCGGTTCGGATCATGCGTCCGTCCGGCAGCTCAACTACCGTCTCCTTGATGCCGTCCATCCCCCGCACGGAGGTATATTTCACCGTATCCAGCTCTTCCCCGGCCACCAGCTCGAACACCGTTCGCAGCGCGGCCTCGGCCACACCGCCGGTCGCGCCGAAGATCACTCCGGCCCCCGACGCTTCCCCAAACGGATTGTCGAACGTCTCGCCGCGCAAACCGGCGAAGTCAATCCCCGCTTCCTTGATCATCCGGGCGATCTCCCGCGTCGTCAGCACGTAATCGACGTCTTGCAACGATTCGCTGGCCAGCTCCTCTCGCTGCCCCTCGAACTTCTTCGCCGTACACGGCATGATCGACACGACGACGATGTTCCCCGGATTGATCCCCATCGTTTGGGCGAAGTAGCTCTTAATCATCGCCCCCTCCATCTCGTGCGGCGACTTGCAGCTCGATAAATTCTCCAGCATATCCGGGAAGTTATGCTCCACAAACTTCACCCAACCTGGACAGCAAGACGTCATCAGCGGCAGGTTCTCCCCCGTCGCCAAGCGATGAATCAGCTCGGTACCTTCCTCCATGATCGTTAAGTCGGCGGCAAAATCAGTATCAAACACCTTATTGAAGCCAAGCCGTCGCAGCGCGGCAACCATCTTCCCCGTCACGCGCGTGCCGATCGGCATCCCGAATTCCTCGCCCAAGGCGACGCGCACCGCCGGTGCGGTTTGGACAACGACGAATTTATGCGGATCGGCAATCGCTTGCCAGACGTCGCTCACATTTTCCCGTTCCTGCAGCGCGCCAACCGGGCAAGCCATGATGCATTGCCCGCAATTGACACAGACCGATTCGCCAATCGGACGACCCAAGGCTGGCCCAATGACCGTGTCGAATCCACGGTTCATGAACCCAATAGCCCCCACGGTCTGTACCTCGCTGCAGACGGCGACGCAGCGGCCGCACAACAGACATTTCGAGGTGTCGCGCACGATAGACGGTGACGAGAGGTCGACCGTCGACCGCGCTTTACTCCCTGAATAACGCACGTCGCGCACGCCAATCTGATTCGCCACCTCCTGAAGTTCGCAGGTTCCGCTGCGCAAGCAGGAAGTGCATTCCCGATTATGGTCCGACAGGATCAGCTCGACCGTTGTTTTGCGGGCTTTGCGCACCCGCGGCGAATTCGTCCGAATCCGCATCCCGTCTTCGGCCACCAGCGTACACGAAGCGATCAGGCGGGGGCCCGACTCCACCAGGCATACGCGGCAGCTGGACGGGTGGTTCATGCCCTGCAGATGGCAAAGGGTAGGAATGTGAATGCCTAATCCACGAGCCGCCTGAAGCACCGTCGTTCCCTTCGGTACTTCCGTTTCCATCTCATCTATCCATAGTTTCACGGTATCCAACATAGAGTTCTCCCCCCTTTAGCTCTTGTAAATCGCAGCGAATTTGCAGCTGTCAAAGCAGATTCCGCACTTGATGCAGACGAGCGGATCGATCGTGTGCGGTTCCTTCACCTTGCCGGTAATCGCTCCCGTCGGGCATTTCCGTGCGCAGAGGCTGCAGCCTTTGCATTTCTCCGCATCGATCGTATACGTAATCAGCGAGCGGCAAACGCCGGACGGGCATTTCTTGTCGACCACATGGGCGATATACTCGTCGCGAAAATATTTCAGCGTGGACAACACCGGATTCGGCGCCGTTTGGCCGAGTCCGCAGAGCGAAGCCGCCTTGATCTGCTCGGACAACTCCTCCAGCACATCCAGGTCCTCCATCGTGCCCTTACCTTCCGTGATTTTCTCCAAAATCTCCAGCAGGCGCTTGGTACCAATTCGGCACGGCGCGCATTTGCCGCATGATTCATCGCGCGTAAAGTCGAGGTAATAGCGGGCCACGTCGACCATGCACGTCTCTTCGTCCATCACCAGCATACCGCCCGAGCCCATCATCGAACCCAAACTCAGCAGCGTATCGTAATCGATCGGACGGTCGAGGTGCTCGCTCGTCAGGCAGCCGCCCGAAGGGCCGCCGGTCTGCACTGCTTTGAACGCCTTGCCCCCGGGAATCCCGCCGCCGATTTCGTAAATGACCTCGCGCAGCGTAATGCCCATCGGCACCTCCACCAGCCCGGTGTTGACCACCTTGCCGCCCAAGGCGAAAACCTTGGTGCCTTTGCTTTTTTCCGTCCCGATGCTCCCATACCACGAAGCGCCTTCCAGCAAAATGATCGGCACATTGGCGAGCGTCTCCACGTTATTGATCACCGTCGGCTGGCCCCATAACCCGCTGACGGCCGGGAACGGCGGTTTCGGATTCGGCATGCCGCGCTTGCCTTCGACGGAGTTCATCAGCGCCGTCTCTTCGCCGCAGACGAACGCCCCCGCTCCCAGGCGGACGCTGATGTCAAAGGAGAAACCGCTGCCGAACAGGTCCTCGCCCAGCAGCCCGTAATCGCGGGCCTGTTTAATCGCCGCCTGCACCCGTTTCACCGCGATCGGATATTCCGCCCGCAAGTAGATGAAGCCGTGGTTTGCCCCGATCGCATAGCCGGCGATCGCCATGCCTTCCAGCACGGAGTGCGGGTCGCCCTCCAAGATCGAGCGGTCCATGAACGCGCCTGGATCGCCTTCGTCGGCGTTGCAAATCATATATTTTTGCCCCGTCCGCTGCTTCGCCGCCGTCTCCCACTTGACCCCGGTCGGGAACCCGCCGCCGCCGCGCCCGCGGAGGCCTGCTTCCTTCACCTCGGCCACGACCTCCGCCGGATCCATGGTCGTCAGAACTTTATGAAGCGCCTTGTACCCATTCATGGCGATATATTCGTCGATATCCTCCGGATCAATCGTGCCGCAGTTGCGCAAAGCGATCCGCTGCTGCTTGCGGAAGAAGTCGACTTCATGCAGCGGCTTGATTCGCCCATCCTCCAGCGACTGCTGATAGACGAGGTGTTCGACAATTTTGCCCTGAAGCAGGTGCTCATCGACGATCTCCGCCACGTCCTTCACCTTCACCCGGCTGTAGAACACCTCCTCCGGGTAAATGATCACGACCGGCCCCAGCTCGCATAACCCAAAGCAGCCGGTTCTTACGATATCGATCTTGTCCTGAATTCCTTGGCTGGTCACGGCTTGCTCAAACGCGTCCGCGATCAGCATGGAGTCCGAAGAGGTGCATCCCGTGCCGCCGCAGATCATGACGGACCGCTCCGCAACGCCCCCATCCCCGGCCCCGCTCTTACCCAGTTTTCGGCGGACCAGCCGACTTAACTGCGCCGTACGGATACTCTCGAGATCCAACAACGTTTTCATCGTTCCACCCTCCCTTCTAATGCGTCTCCGCAGGCGTGCGCATCGGCTTCAGAATCTTCGGTATTTCGTTTGGCGTCAGCCGGCCATGTACTTTCTCGCCGATCGTCATCACCGGCGCCAAACCGCAAGCCCCCAGGCAGCGGGTGGCATCTAGCGTAAATTTCCCGTCCGCCGTCGTCCCCTGCACAGGAACGTTCAGCTCCTGGCTGAGGCGATCCAGCACACCTTGGGCACCCTTAATGTAACAAGCCGTCCCCATGCAGACCCGGATCACATGCTCCCCCTTCGGCTCCAGCGAGAAAAACGAATAAAACGTCGCTACCCCGTAGATTTCAGCCATCGGCATTCCCAGCTCCCGGGAAACGATTTGCAGCGCCTCTTCCGGCAGGTAGCCGTACAAATCTTGAATTTCGTGCAGCACCGGGATCAACGCGCCTGGCAGCAAGCGGAACTGATCGACGATTTCCCCGACCCGGCGCAGCCGCTCCTGCTCTCCCTCGCAATGGCAAGTCTCTTCCATATTTGCATCCTCTCCCTTCATCATCCGGCAGTTCTTCCTAGAGCAGCGGACTTTCGTGCTTCAGTTTCAGCCGATCCCAGCGCCGATTGACTTCCTCCTCGAACGCTTCCAGCAGTTCCTCTTCCTTCAGCATGTGCTTCGTCTTGCCCATCAGCTTCAGCCATTCCTGCGGCGAAATCCGATTGTTCTTCGCTTCCGGATTGTAGGTGATATTCGTGACGCCATGCTCAATTTCATAGAGCGGGAAAAAACAGGAATCTACCGCCGTCTTGAGGATTTTCGTGCCGAGTTGATCCTCAGATCGCCAGTTCAACGGACAAGTGCTAAGCACCTTCCCGTACACTAAGCCTTCATGTTGCGCATACCACTGTGCCTTGGCTGCCTTCGTGATCAAGTCCTGCGGGAAGGCTTCCGCCCCGGTGAACACGTAAGGAATGTTCGTCGCTGCCATGATCTGCGGCGTATCCTTGTGGTGGAACGCTTTCCCTTTCTGCGTCTTGCCTACGCCGGACGTGCTGGTCTGATGGCCCAACGGCGTGGAGTAGGAAAGCTGGGAGCCGGTATTCATATACCCTTCATTGTCGTATTCCAAAATGATCATCTTATGGTTCCGCAGCGCCGAACCGATCGCCGGCCCCATCCCGATGTCCATCCCGCCGTCTCCGGTCACCATGATGAAGGTGACGTTGTCCGAGACGTCGATCTCGCCGCGCCGCTTCCGCTCCCAGAACGCCTCGACGACTCCAGCTACGGTCGCGGCTCCGTTCTGGAATAGGTTGTGGATGAACGTTTGCTTATGCGAGGTGTAAGGGTACCCGGCCGTAACGACGTACGAGCATCCGGTTTGGAATAACGTGACGACATCCCCTTCAATGCCTTTGTAAAATAGCTCCAGCGAAGAAATCGCGCTGCAGCCCGGACAAGCACCGTGGCCTGGAGCCAGACGCTTCGGCTTCGCCGTCAGGCTGCGAAGCGGCGGCAGCTTCACCTTCAGCTTGCCGGTCGCCTCATCCGGCGTCACCTGAATCAACCCGCTGTTAAAGGCATCCCCGTGCTGCGGGGTCAACAGCGGTCTAAGCTCGTGGATCGGATCGCCGGGCACCTGTCCGAAGTAATCGAAAGGCATTGCAGCCTTGCCTTGGTTCATCGCCTCGATAGCCAAATCAAAGAACGCTTCGGCTTCGTCTGGATAGAAGTCTTTGCCCCCCAGCCCAAACACGCGGGATAAGACGATCGTTGGGTTCGCCGGATCCAGCTTCAGCGCGGAGCGGATCTCATGCGTCATATTGCCGCCTTTGCCACCGTAGGAATCGGCGCGTTCTCCTACTAACAGCGCTTTTACACCGCGCAATGCATTCCGGATTTCCTCCGCCGGGAAGGGTCGGATGACGTTCGGCCGGATGATCCCCGCCTTAACTCCCTGCGCCCGCAGCTTATCAACGATCGTTTTGGCCGTTTCCGCCGCGGAATTCAACAGGAACAAGGCGACCTCCGCATCCTCCATCCGATACAAATCGAGCACGTTGTATTCGCGCCCCGAAAGGGCCTTATATTCAGCGGCGATTTGTTGATACACTTCGCCGGCTCGCTCATGTGCCAGGTGCAACTGGTAGTGATTATTCAGCAGGTCATCGCCATTCATATGCGCGCCGACCGTTATCGGCTGCGACGGGTCAGCCACGGTATCGAAGCCGGTCGGCGGCGTTTCGCCCACAAAGGCCCGGACCGCTTTAGCGTCTTTGAAATAACTCAGTCTCCGTTTCTGATGGGACGTAAAGAACCCGTCATAGGCAACGATCACGGGCAGCCGCACCTCCGGATGCTCTGACCATTTCAGCGCCATAATGTTCATGTCGTACGCGGCTTGCGGCGTACTCGCCGTCAGAATCAGCCAACCGGTATTCAGCGCGTAATACAAATCGGAGTGGTCACCGCGAATATCGAGCGGACCGCTGATCGCGCGCGTGACCAAGTTCAACACCATCGGGAACCGTGTCCCGGACTGCACCGGCAGCTGTTCGATCATGTACATGAACCCGTTGGCACTGGTAGCATTGACAACCCGGGCTCCGCTGAGCGCCGCCCCGTAACAGATCCCCGCCGACCCATGCTCCCCGTCCGCCGCAATCAGTTTGATGTCATGCAAGCCTTGCGCCTTCTTCTGATCCAGAATCTGCGCGATCTCCGTGGACGGCGTAATCGGAAAATACCCCATCACATGGTAATTGATCTGAGCCGCCGCCATCGCCGCCGCCTCATTGCCCGATTCGAAGGCTGTCGTTTGTTCTGCCAGCGTTATTTTTGTGACTTTCTCTTCGGTTATAGACATCGATAAAGTCCTCCTTTAGGCTCTTCTGCGAGTTCTTTAAATAAAGGTTTCAACTACCTCTATTGGAATACATGCGGCACGCGGTGGTCTTCGGCATACCCGGCTTCCTCACGGCGCACGCTAAGCGAACCCGTCGGACAGATCTCCACGCATTTCAAACAGCCTTTGCAGTACTGATAATCAATCCCGCGCAAAAACATCTGCGGCCGCCCCTTCTTGTCCTCCCCGGATTCCCATACGAAGCACAGATCCGGGCAAACCGTGTCACAGTTGGCGCAATGAATGCAGCTCTCCAGGTTCAGTTCCGGCAGGAAGCCCTGTCGAGAACCGCTCAAATCCTTCAATAGGCTGTTACCCTGCGCGCGAATCACGCCGCCAGGCGCTTGCGTCTCGTAGCCGAGCAACGGCTGCGGCCGCTCGAAGCGCATTCCCGTCGCGCCTTCGGGCGGCGCGATCGTCTGGAAACGCACCTCTTGATAGCCCCGGTCGAACGTACGCAGATTGGGCTCCACCAGGTGCGGATATTTTTTCTGGAACGTATGTCGGATCACTTCGCGCATGGAATCCGGGTCGAGAAAATCGCAAATCCGGAACAACGCCCCCAGCATCGAGGTGTTCACCTTCGTATGCTCGTCGATAGCGATGCCCATTGCGTCGACAACAGCCAACGTCCCATATGGGAACTTCAGGTCACGCCGAATCTCCTCGAAATCACGGGTCGAGTTTACCAACACAATCCCGTCCGGTTTCAGGCCGCTTAAGACATTCACTGTCTTATGCAACGCTTCGTGGAAGACACCGATTACGTCCGGCTCCTCAATCGGGCTGTGATCGTGAATCTCTACATCCGGTTCACATAAACGGACGAAGCTCTTCACGGGAGAACCTTTCTTCTCCGAACCATAAGACGAGAAGTTTGCCCCGTTTAAGCCGAGTCCCAGTACCCCGGATTCCGCCAGCATCTTCCCAGCGAGGTTAGCTCCGAGCCCACCGATGGATTCCAGCCGAATTTCAAAAAATCCAAGCTCGTTCGTTTTGGTCAATATGCTCATTCGCCATGTCTCCTCTACGTTTAATTGTGAAATATTTCACGAATAATAGCGAAAGAAATCTCTTGTTCGGTCAATCCACCCACAAATGCGCATATTATGCATGGCGGCGCGTACCTGCCGCCTTCAGGCTGTCCCCCCTTCCCATATCTACGGAGAATCCCGCGGCTCCAATCCGGAGCTCAAGGCAGTGCCTGCATTGCGCAGATTCGTCTCCCGTACAGATTTTGTTGTTGTACAGGGCATATTTCTGGCGAACGAAGACAGGGGACAGGTTAGGCATGACCACATTAGCCCCAACCTTCAGCGCCAATTCTCTGCCTTCGGGGTTTAACGTGCCGAGTGCGGTCGTTGCGGGAATTAAAGCATCGGGAATGTATAGGCGAGTTAGGGCCACCATGATCAGCGTATCCTCCAAAGATCCAGCTTTCGCCTCACCAAGCGGGGTCCGATCATGAGGAATAAACGGCCCGATGCCGATCATATCCGGATTTAACGTCTTCAGATAATTCATGTCCTCCGCTAAATCCTCCGCGGTTTGGCCGGGCAGCCCGACCATGAACCCTGCACCCACCTGATAACCGATCGACTGTAGCGTCTCTAGGCACTTGCGCCGGTGATCAAAAGACATGGATGGATGCAGAAATTGATATAGCCTTCGGGAAGCGGTTTCGTGACGCATCAAAAAGCGATCCGCCCCCGCTTCATACAGCAAACGGTAGGTTTCCTCCTCCCGCTCGCCAATCGATAAGGTGATGGCCGCATCCGGAAACTCCGATTTGATCTCCCGGATCAAGGCAGCCAGCAGATCGGCCGTATACCAGGGGTCCTCGCCGCTTTGGAGCACAAATGTGCGGAAACCCAGCCCATACCCTTCCCGGCAGCATTCGAGTATTTCCTCGGGACTGAGCCGGTAACGCTCAGCGTCGCGATTGCCGGCCCGCAACCCGCAATACAAGCAGTTCTGCCGGCAGTAGCTCGAAAATTCGATCAAGCCGCGCATGTACACCTTGTTCCCGTAAGCCTCTTCCCGTCTCAGACGAGCAAATCGGAAGAGCTCCCCGCGGGTTTCGACATCCATATGCCCCAGCAAATAGACGAGCTCATCCTTGGAGAGCTCTCTCCGGGCATAGAGCTTGTGCACAAGCTGTTTCATCAGTCGATCATCCCTTTTGGATAAACTGGATTATGGACCTTTGTATACCCTATGGCTGTCATGAAAAATGATGAATGAAGTAATTGTGAATATTTTCACTTTGTAAGCGTTTTAATTAATGTTCGCGAATAAGATCACCCCGGTTTCAGGATAAAGCTGCAGTCTGAGCGAAGAAATGGGCATGTCGTTGGGTTCGTTTGTTGCTTCATACTTTGTTCCGTACAATGAATAGGATCGTTAGTTCGACTGTTGTTTGATCGATGGGTGTGATTTCGGTTCGTAGATGCGTGCTACGGTTGCAGCGTCGTTGAATTTCGACATGAGGTTGATCAGAGGTGTTTTCTAAGAAGCAGGTGTGCTTAATCGAAAACGTTAGTAAATGTGTATTTAATATATTACCACGATTTCACAGTTTAGCTAGGATATTTTTTACAACCTAGTCGGAGATAAAAAAAGCATGTCCCGAGTTAACGGAACATGCTCTGAGCTTCGCTATTTCAGGACCAGTCCAGACCGGTATCCTTCGCGATCGGCTCTTCCTTGATTAAGGTATACATGGTCGCAGCTTCATCCTTACGAGTCGTTTCGACAAGTCGTTCAACGCGCACGGTCACCAGCTTCTGGCCGAATTGAACCGTGATTTCGTCGCCAACTTTAACGGTACTGCTCGGCTTGGATTCGCGCCCATTAATGAGGACTCTGCCTTGTTCGGAGACGTCCTTGGCCACCGTGCGCCGCTTAATTAACCGCGATACCTTCAGGAATTTATCAAGACGCATTATTTTACAGCTTCTTTAAGTTTGTTACCCGCTTTGAATGCTGGAACATTGGAAGCCGGGATTTCGATCGTTTTGCCGGTTTGCGGGTTGCGGCCCGTACGACCGGAGCGTTTACGAGTTTCGAACGTACCGAAGCCGATCAATTGTACTTTGTCGCCGCCAGCAAGGGCATCGGTAATTTCGCCGAGGAAACCGTTCAATACGGATTCAACGTCTTTTTTTGTCAAACCGCTTTTGCTGGAAATGTTGTTGATCAGATCTGTCTTGTTCATTAATAATGCCTCCCAATAATAAAAGAAATAGGTGATACCTTGGCACTACAGGCACTAGGCCTGTCCAGGGCCAGATGGTTATCTTTGTATGAGTATTCTTGCTTGATTTTAAAAATCCTGCACTGCTTGGAACTTTTTTTTTGTTTTTTTCGCAAAAAAACCGAAATTTAGGCCTTTTCTCCCATCATTCCCGTTCTTTCGACTTAGCCTCATCCCATAAAACGTCCATTTCTGCTAACGTGCTGTCGCCGGGGGTTTTCCCCAGTTCGCGAAGCCGTTCCTCAACGTAATGGAAGCGCGATGTGAATTTGCGAATTGTTCGAGTTAGGGCTTGCTCCGGGTCGGCCCCGATGTAACGGGCGGCATTCACGACCGAAAACAACACGTCACCCAGCTCCAGCTCTTGCGACTCAGGATCTTGCTTTTGCGCAATGGCCTCTTTCAGCTCCCGGATTTCCTCCTCCAGCTTGGACCAGACGCCGTCGATGTCCTCCCAGTCGAAACCGGCCTTGGCCGCCTTTTTCTGGAGCTTGTACGCCTTCATCAAAGCCGGCAAATCCCGCGGTACCCCGCTGATCGCCGATTGGCGTTCGGGTTCGATACCTTTGCGCTTCTTCTCCTCGGCTTTCATCGCTTCCCAGTTGTTCAGCGCCGCCTCGGCGTCCTCCGCGCTCAAATTGCCGAACACGTGCGGATGACGGTATATCAGCTTCTCATTCAGCTCCTGGATAACGTCATACACCGTAAAAGCGCCGGTCTCCTCCTCCATCTGGGAGTGGAGCATGATTTGCAGCAGCAGATCGCCGAGCTCCTCACGCATATGGTCGGGATCGTCGTCGTCGATCGTCTCCAGCACTTCGTAGGTTTCTTCAATGAGGTTCTTGCGGATCGATTCATGCGTCTGCTCGCGGTCCCACGGACATCCCCCCGGGCTGCGAAGAATCGACACGATTTCATGAAGCCGCTGAAAGCTGCGGATGCGCAAGGATTCATCCTCGCTGGCAGGCACGTAAACGAGTGACAGATTACCGTAGCCGTCGATTCGGTCTAACTCAAAGAGCGGCACCCGCTCAATTCGCTCCTGATCTGCGACGCCAAGGGCATGTCCCACGACCACCGGATAATCGTCGGGCAGCAGCTCCATCAGCCCCAACTTCACTTCCGAAGCGGTCAACTTGTCATAAACTTGCCCGATCAACGTATGCCGTCTAGGATCAATCGCCGCCCCGCCCACCTCCGAGGCATCCAGCAGCAGAAAGCCCTCGATCGGATCAAAGCCAAGGCGAACGAACGCCTCGTCCAAGAAGCTCTCTCCGCCAATAATGTCGAGTGGGATGCCCCTCTCTGGGCAGCGCTCCCGCAGCAGCTTGACCGTCGCTTCGGCGACCAGCGGATGTCCGGGGACGGCGTATATAATCTTCTCCCCAACTCCACCTGCTTCGGCCCGTGCTAAAAGCCGGGTGACAATCTCCTCGTATACGGAGGGAAAATCGTCCTTCGCTTCATAAACCTCATCGAACGAAGCAAAGCCGACGCCCGTTTGCTCCAGCCAATCCACGACCGGATGATCCTTCGTTCGGACGTAACGTTCTCCCGCCTCCTGCAGCCGCTTCAGGCTGCCCAAGGTCAGCCGGTCGGGATCCCCCGAGCCGAGGCCGACCACCGTAATGGTTGCGCTCATGGTGTTGCTCACTCCCTGTCCGTTCTACTTGCCGATCGATCCGCTCACTTGTAGGCTAGCGGACCCGAAAGACCTTTGAAAGCTACCTCTTACTATATCACTGCCTGGGTCGAAATAGAAATTAAGAAGCCAATCATCGGGCCGGGCCGAGCGTGGCGGGCTGCCAAGCCATGCTACGGCAGCAGCCGCAGTTTCCGAAGCAGCGCCAGCAGCTTCGGGCCCACCCGCGGTAGGGCGCCCAGCTCTGCCGCGCTAAGCAGCCGCGTGCGCAGCACGGCTGCGGCGAACACGGCTGCGCCCAGCAGCACGCCGAGCAGGCTCACGGCCGCGGCTACCCCGCGGCCTGCAGGCAGCTCGGCGGCGGCGAGGCGCAGCGCCAGCACCGCGGCGGCCATCGCCAGGGCGGCCGCCGCCGGGCGCAGCAGCGCGTCCCGCAGGCGCGGACGCAGCTGGACCCGGCGCAGCAGCAGCGCGGTATTCAGCGCCGCTGCCGCGCCGTAAGCGGCGACGCCGGCGATCGCCGCGCCGGTGATGCCAAGCTGCGGCACGAGCACCGCGTTTAACGCGGTCTTGAGCAATGCCGCAGCGAGCAGGTGCAGCGCCGGGGCGCGCACGTGGCCGAGGCCCTGCAACAGGGCGCTCGTAACGGCGACCAGCGCGCCGGGCGCAGCCGTCCAGGCCACCCAAGCCAAGGTGGCCGACCCCGCCGCATCCTCGTACAGCATCACGTTGATCGGCGTAGCCAGCAGAGCCAAGCCCAGTGAGGCCGCCAGGCCGATCAACCAGAACCAGCGCAAGGCCACCTGTACCTGACGCCGAATCGCCCCGGCGTCCCCGTTCATCTGCAGCTCAGCCATCGCCGGGATAAACAACACCGACAGCGATGTCGCCAACATCGTGACCAGCTGAACCAACGGGATACCCCGGTTGTAGATGCCTACCTGGGCCATGATTCGCAATTCCTCCCCGTGGGCGGAGAGCAGCCGCGGCAACGTGAATGTATCCACCAGGCTAATCAGCGGAACCGCCAGCGAAGCGAGGCTGATCGGAAGCGCATATTTTAACAGCGTGGACACAAGCTTTCTTCGATGCCCTAATCGCGACGACATCCGACTCCCATCGACTAACAGCGCCCCGTCCCGTTTCGGCGATAGAGCGTCTTTGCGCAAGCCCATTACTGGGCGAGTAGAAGCCCTCCGCCAATACAGCAGCATGACCGCCAACCCGGCGGCCGCACCGGCCGAGGAGCCGATAAGCGCCCCGCCGGCCAGTTCCGGCTCTCCGGCTCCCCATCGGCTTAACCCCGACAGCAGCACGATCATGACCGTTACTCGGACGGCCTGCTCGATCACCTGGGAGGCCGCCGTCGGCGTCATATTCTGGTGGCCTTGAAAATACCCCCTCAACGCCGCAGCCACCGGGACAAGCAGCAGCGCCGGCGCCGCCCCGCGAAAGGCCGGAACAAGCAGGCGACTGCCGATCGACTGCGCCAGGATCGGCGCCCCGAAATAGAGCAGCAGCGCAGAAGCGAATCCCAAAACCGCCATCATGATTGCCGCAATCCGCAGCACCTCACCTTGCTCCCTTTCCAACCCCGGGGCTTGTCGTTCCGCGACGAACTTGGCAATCGCTGCCTGAAAGCCGGATGTCGTGAGCGTAATCAATAGTGTATAAAAAGGATATACCGTATTATAAATGCCAAATACGCCGTCTCCCCCGATATTTTGCAGCGGGATCTTCTGCAGCATCCCCAGCAACTTGGTGATCAAAGCTGCCGCGCTCAATATGGCCGCTCCCCTCAGCAGCTTCGAGGGCAGATTTTCCTTCGTTTCCATCATGGCAACCTACTTTGCTTCATCAATAAGCTAACAGGTTCCATTATAAGACGAAACGGGGGGTTGCCGCCATTTCTCCCCGGGCGAAACGCAAAAAACTTACACATCCCTCGTAAGCTTCGAACGGATCAAGTCCGCCCCAAACAGCGGGTGTGTGTAAGTTCCTCCATGCGCCATAATTGATATTTATGGTTCTATTGCTCCATCTGTTTCGCCAGAAAACCAGCTGCGGTCTCGGACATTTTCGATTCCAAATCGGACATTTTGACCGCATCATCCTTGTTGACCAGAACCACCGTCCCGATCGGGTCCCCGCCGGCAATAATCGGTGCGATCACGAACGAGGAGATGTTTTCCGGATGATCCTTAATCATCTCATAAGACCCCGATTCGGTCTCCATGATGATCTTCCGCCCGTCCATGCTGCCCTCCAGCAGCATGCTGATTTGCTTCTCCAGGTATTCCTTCTTGGAAGCTCCTGCAACGGCAATGATCGTGTCCCGATCCGAAATCAAGGTAATATGACCGGTGCTCTCATACAACGACTCCGCATACTCCTTCGCAAAATCGCCCAATTCGCCGATCGGCGAGTATTTCTTCAGAATCACTTCTCCATCCCGGTCCACAAAAATTTCGAGGGGATCTCCCTCCCGAATCCGCAAGGTGCGGCGAATTTCCTTAGGAATAACAACACGGCCCAGATCATCGATACGGCGTACAATACCAGTAGCTTTCATTTCACTTGATGCCCCGCTTTCTTAGAAGTTTTAAACTACGGCTGAATTACTTTAAGCTTCACCTAATCGGACTTTATACGTAATCTGCAGCTTACACAGATGTATGCGCCATAAGCTTCGCCAAAACGAGCGGCCGAAGGTGGGGACAGGGATGGCTTGTTCTGTGATTATGACCATAGTATTCATCCCGGGCGAACACCTTATTCATCATAATGAACCATGATTTTAAACGAAGGTCCGTGTATAGGTAAAAAAGCCCGCACAAAAAAGCAACGCGATTTCCTCCGCGTTGCTTCCTTGTCTTGCTTATTTGCTCGTATTGCCGCCGTTGGTGCCAGCGTCGTTGGTAGCGCCATTGCCGCTCGTTCCGGCGTTGCCGGAACCCTCGGTACCGGCATTTTTACCGGCGTCGGTCCCTGCATTCGTTCCATTGCCCGCATTGGTTCCTGCATTCGTGCCGTTTTCACCCGTGCTGGTTTCCACTTTAGGCAATTCGATCTTCTTGATGATCTTCTTCTCCAGATCGCCCGACATGAACTCGTCCAATTTATTCGAAGCGAGTGTCGTTTGGATCATGTCCTTCTGTTCTTGGGTCAAATCCTCGTATTTCTTCTCGGTCCGAGCTTCCACGCGAATAATGTGGTAACCGTATTCGGTCTCCACCGGTTCGCCGATTTGGTTAAGTGGTTGAGTCAAGGCCGCTTGCTTAAAGGCTTCAACCCAATTGCTGACCTCCACATTTTCGTACAAACCGCCGTTGTCCTTGGAGCCTGGGTCTTCGGAATACTGTTTGGCCAAGGCCGCGAAGTCCTCACCCTTGTCCAGTTTCGCTTTGACTTCCTTCGCCAGCTTCAGCGTATCCTCGGAAGTGCGCTCTTTGCCGTCTGGATCGGTGAAATTGATCAAGATATGACGAACCGATGCCGTCGTATAATCCTGTTTCGTCGCTTCAAACTCCTTCTTCACGTCGTCTTCGGTGATCTTCTGCCGTTCGCCTTCCATCACGGTATAGATCCGTACCATGTAGTTCTTGAAATCGGCTTCGGTAATCTTCTGAGCGTCCAGCATTTGTTTGAAGCTGTCTTCGCCGTTCGATTTCTTCATCTGATCGAACTGCTCTTCAGCCTTTTTCTTGCCGGCTTCCTTGGTCTTGTCGTCGGCTTTGGTTTCGAGGTATTCATAGGCGATTTCCTGCTTGATCAAATACTGACGGAAATCCTCCATTTGCATGAATTGTTCCATTTGTGGCTGGAGCGCTAACACGATCCGCTGCTCGCGGTCAAATTCGTTCTCCGTGATTTCGCCGCCTTCGTACGTAGCGATAACCTTACTCGTATCTTTCCCTCCCGAGCTTGCTTCTTTCTTACCGCATCCTGCCATGACGGAGAGAGCCAATACCGCTACGAGAGCAATCAGCAGCATTCTCCATGAGCGCCTTTTACTTTGAAACATCCTGTAGTTCCCCTTTCGCTTTGAACGCATCCTTCAGGGCTCCGAGAAACTGCTCCAGCAAGCCCATCAACTCTTTGTCGTCCATTCCCTTGGTTTTTATCCGGATAAGCATCACGGATCCTTGACTAAATTGTACACGTCTTCCGAATAGATTGCCAACTTCCGCGAGCTTGTTCGGAACAACGACCTTTTCCCGTCCTTCGTAGAACTTGATCGTCACTTCTTCCCCCCGCAGCGTCATCGATTCGATGCCATATTGCTTACCATACAGTTTGACACGGGCGACGGCTAGGAGATTTTGCACGGCCTCCGGCAGTTCGCCGAAGCGGTCCAGCAGCTCGTCCTCCAGCTCGGACACGTCCTCAAATGAGGAAGCGGAAGCGGTTTTCTTGTAAATTTCGATCTTCTGAATACTGTCGTAAATGTAATCCGACGGCAAATACGCGTCGATACCCAGATCGATCGTCGTATTCCAGGTCGCTTCGGCTGGCACTGTCTCGCCAAGCATGGAGATTTTACGTTTCTGGATTTCCTCAGCCAACATCTGCGAATACAGATCGAAGCCGACGGAAGCAATGAAGCCGTGTTGCTCCGCGCCAAGCAAATTCCCCGCGCCGCGGATGGCCAAGTCACGCATGGCGATCTTAAAGCCGGAGCCCAGCTCGGTGAATTCCTTGATCGATTGCAGCCGCTTTTCGGCTACCTCGGTCAGGGACTTGTCGCGCTGATACGTGAAATACGCGTAGGCGATCCGGTTGGACCGACCAACACGGCCGCGCAGCTGATACAGCTGGGACAAGCCCATTTTATCGGCATCGTGAACGATTAGCGTGTTGACGTTTGGAATGTCCACGCCGGTCTCGATGATGCTGGTGCTAACCAAGACGTCGTATTCGCCGTCAAGGAAATCGAGAATGGTCTTCTCCAGCTCCTGCTCCGACATTTGGCCGTGCCCGATCCCAACCCTCGCATCAGGTACAAGCATGGAAATCTGCGAGGCCATTTCCTGAATGCCTTGAACGCGATTATACAGGTAATAGATCTGTCCTCCCCGCGCCATTTCCCGTTCGATCGCTTCACGCACCAGCGACTGGCTGTGTTCGACGACATACGTCTGCACCGGGAAGCGATTTTCCGGCGGCGTTTCAATGACCGACAGGTCCCGTACGCCCAGCATCGACATATGCAGGGTCCGCGGAATTGGCGTCGCTGTTAACGTCAACACGTCGACGTTCGTTTTCAGCTTCTTCAGCTTCTCTTTATGCGTCACGCCGAACCGCTGCTCTTCGTCGACGATCAACAGGCCCAAATCCTTAAAGACCAGATCCTGCGACAGAATCCGGTGGGTCCCGATGACGACGTCCACTGTCCCTTGGCGAACGCCTTTGATCGTTTCGTTCTGCTCTTTGCGGCTGCGGAAACGGCTTAACGTCTGAATGTTAATCGGGTATCCGGCAAAACGCTCCCGGAATGTCTCGTAATGCTGCTGCGCCAAAATCGTTGTCGGCACCAGCACCGCAACCTGCTTGCCCTCAATTGCCGACTTGAAGGCCGCACGGATCGCGACTTCCGTTTTGCCATAACCTACATCGCCGCAGAGCAGACGGTCCATCGGACGGCTCTGCTCCATATCCTTCTTGATCTCCTCGATCGCCCGCAGCTGATCCGGGGTTTCCTCGTACGGGAACATCCCCTCGAATTCCTGCTGCTCGGGAGTGTCCTTCTCGAAGGCATACCCCGGCGCGGCTTGCCGTTCGGCGTACAGCTTGATCAAATCGTCGGCAATGTCTTGTACCGAGGAACGGACCTTGTTTTTCACGCGGGTCCATTCGTTGCCGCCCAGCTTGTAAATCTTCGGCTCCTTATCCTCGGAACCGACGTATTTCTGAATCATGTCAATCTGTTCGATCGGTACCGACAGCTTATCCCCGCCGGCATATAGGATATGCATATAATCCTTGTGGATCCCGCCAACTTCCAGCGTTCCGATCCCCATGTATTTACCGATCCCGTGATTCTGGTGGACGACGTAATCGCCGACCTTCAGCTCGGTATAGCTCTTGATCCGTTCGGCATTGTCCATACTCTTGCCGACACGGCGCGCTTTACGTTGTTTCTGGGAGAACATCTCGCCTTCCGTAATGACGACAAGATGTGCGGACGGCAGTTCAAAACCGGACTGCAGGTTGCCCTGCAACAACGATGGCTCATCAATCCCGTAATCCTGCAGCACCCGCCGCATGCGATCCATGCGTTCCTCCGTGCTGGCCAGCATGATGACGTGGGCGCCGCTTTTTTTCCAACGCTCCATCTCCGCCTTCAGGACGTTCATTTGCCCATGAAAATCCTGCATCGCCCGCGTTACGAAGTTCACGATGTTCTGCGGTTGAGAATGCGGCACTTGGCGCAAGAACAACGACATAAACAACGTCTGGAACGGACGGTGGTAGATCAGATGATCCACGTCCACCGCCAGCGGCAGATCGGGGAGACTCTTCCCGTTCTGGAACAGGTGCAAATTCCACTCCGCTTCATCGCGTTCGAGTTGCTTGGCTGTCTCCAAGAGCCTCGCCGGTTCGTCGAGCAGAAGCAACGTATCCTTCGGCATGTAGTCGTATAGCGTTTTTCTCTCCGGATAAATCAAGGAAATATATTTATAGATTTCTGAAAAATAAACATGCTCGCGCAGCATTTCCATTTCTTTGAACAGCTCTTCGCGCAGCCGGTTTTTGGCCTGACGATCGGTCATCTTGTCCAGCTGAATCTCCAGCTTCTCGGACACGGCCTGCGCTGCCTGCTCCAGCCGTTCCTTGGAAGCGATCAGCTCCTTGCAAGGCGGGATGAACACTTCTTTGATCTGGTCCACGGACCGCTGATCGGCTGGATCAAAGGTCCGAATCGAATCGACTTCGTCGTCAAACAACTCCACCCGGTAAGCCGTGGAAGCGGTCAGCGGATAAAAGTCGATGATTCCTCCGCGCAGGCTCATCTCGCCGCGGGATTCCACCCGCTCGACCCGCTCGTAACCCAGCTCGACCATTTGGGTGAGGAAATGCTCCAGCTCTAGCGTGCCCCCAAGTTTCACCGTCAGTCCCGCTCCGGCCATAGCCTCCGGCGTTGGGATAAAGCGGCGAATGCCGGAATAAGGCACCACCACGACGCCCCGGAATCCCCGAGAACATTGCAGCAGCACCTCGATCCGTTGTGCCAGCGTTTCCGGACTGGATACGGCCGATTCGGCGGCAACCAATTCATTCGCCGGATACAACAGCACTTGATCCGGTGATAGCGCTTCCTGTAAATCTTCATATATTTTCTGTGCGGCAAACATATTGTGGGTCACGACGAGCAGCGGCCGGTCCGTATCTTGATGCAACGCGGCCAACATCACTTGTCTGGACGAACCCGACAAGCCGGAGATGAGCTGCTCCTTCATGCCCGAGTTCACGCCCGCTACCGTCGATGCAAAATCGGTATCGCGTGAAAAAGCTTGAATAAGTGCTTGTAGCAAATGAGGCACCTCTCTTACTGCTGATGGATAGAAGATGGATGTCTAGACGAAAAGGGTAAGTCCTCCTTACCCGAACCAAAAAGGAGCCTCAGCAAACGTGCCAAGGCTCTATAACCGTGCATTCCGGTGAATTTGTCCATTGTTGCTGGAGGCTTGCGGGCTATTGCAAAGGATTCGCAAGCAACATCAGCTCTGGGTTATGGTCGAGCGCTTCCCTGCAATAATCGCAGGTCACCCGGACCGTCATTTCGCCGTTTGAATCATACGCTATTATATCTCTCCGCTCATCGGGGGTCAAGGAATGAAAGCCTAACTGGGCTTCCGTCACTTGAGGCGATTCAATTCTACCAATCACCGTTCGGCAGTGCTTGCAAACGTAGTTTATAGCCATCTTTATGCCTCCTGAAGATTCTTTATGTCTCCAGTATGCCCCGGGCGTTTGGCTTTTAGCCTATCGGCCTTGCTATAAACCTTAACCGTTAAACTTAGCCATCGTTTGTTCAAACGTATGATCCATGCTGTATTCCAATGCATCGCATGCCGCTTGAATGGACTGATCGAGCAGCGGCTTATCTTTCTTGGCGAAACCCGACAGTACATAATCAACCACCGCAAAACCTGGCTCCGGCCGGGAAATCCCCATCCGAATTCGGTTAAACGTCTGCGTCCCGGTATGTTGAATGATCGACTTGATGCCGTTATGTCCGCCGGCGCTACCTTGATATCTCAACCGGTTTCGCCCCAGATCGGTATCCAAGTCGTCGTACACCACGATCATGTCATCAATCGACGCCTTATAGTAATCCATATAAGCGCGCACCGCTTCGCCGGATAGATTCATGTAGGTCATCGGCTTGATCAGCACAACTTTGCCGCCCGGCAGCATCCCCTCCCCGATCAAAGCCTTGCATTTGCTCTGCTTGATCTCGATGCCATGCCGACGCGCCAATTCATCCACGGCCATAAAGCCGATATTATGCCGGGTTTTCTCATATTGGGCTCCCGGATTGCCGAGCCCTACGATCCACTTCATGGGACATGTACCTCCAAGTTATGTTTGTTACTGTGGCGTTCCTCCGCTCTGGTGTAGCTCAAAACCGCCGCTGGTGCTTGATTCTTCGTTAAACTAACTAACCTCTCAATCGGATAAACTGGAAAATGTACCGTTAATTTCGACGTGGATCCGCTGTTCGAGCACGGTAAAACCTACCGTTAAATCGCCCAACACTCCCGATTCCGCCTAAATTAACAGTAGAATTTCCATTTAATTTGTATTCCCCGACGGGGAGTGTCATCGATCCCGTCGTCCCCTACCGCCTTACCCCACTGCCATGGCAGGTATTTGCGGAAAGCATCCAGAAAGGGGCAGCCGCCGCTCAGGTGTTGGTTATACGGTGAAAATTTGCGGAGCGGGCCGTTTGAATCCGAAGAAGCGGAGCGTTCGCCTTTGTGAGCGGATTTCTACAACTTCTGAATTTAGTCCAATTCAAGAAATCCGCGAACAACAGCGATCGTAGGATCAAACGAGCACGCGCAGCACCTTTTTCACCAATTTACAACGCCAATACACCGATAGGGGTTACGTTCCCCGTTTGGGAGGACGCAACCCCTGCTGTGGCAGTGACCTTATTATTCGATTTCGAACAGCTTGCTGATCGACAGCTCCTCGTGCACGCGGATGATCGCTTCGCCCATCAGCGGAGCGACAGACAACACCTTAAGCTTGCTCGTCGGATTTGGATGCGTGATCGGAATCGTATCCGTAACGATAACTTCCTTCAGCGGAGAGTTTTCCAGCCGTTCCATCGCCGGTCCGGACAACACGGGGTGCGTACAGCAGGCATACACCTCTTGAACCCCGCCTTCCTTCAGCGCGTTAGCGCCAAGAACGATCGTGCCAGCGGTATCGATGATGTCATCCACGAGGATCGCGGTTTTTCCTTCGATATTCCCGATGATATTCATGACCTCACTGACGTTTGGCTCTGGACGGCGCTTGTCGATGATCGCCAGCGGCGCATTCAGGAAATCGGCCAGTTTACGGGCACGAACCACCCCGCCATGGTCAGGCGAGACGACAACCGGATTCGGAATATGCTTGGAACGGAAATACTGGGCCAAAATCGGCACGCCCAGCATGTGATCGACAGGAATATCGAAGAAGCCCTGGATCTGCATGGCGTGAAGGTCCATCGTAATGACCCGGTGCGCGCCGGCTTTCTCGATCAGATTGGCAACCAACTTCGCCGTGATCGGATCGCGCGAACGGGCCTTCCGGTCCTGACGGGCGTAACCGTAATACGGGATAACCACATTGATGCTCTTGGCCGAAGCTCTTTTCAAAGCATCCACCATCACGAGGAGTTCCATCAAGTTATCGTTGACGGGCGCGCAGGTCGATTGCACCACATAGACGTGGCAGCCCCGAACGCTTTCGGACAGCTTGACCTGTATTTCGCCGTCGCTAAAGCTCGTCGTCTCCGAATCCCCCATCGGGATGCCGATGTAGTCGGCGATCTGATGAGCCAATTTAGGGTTGGAGTTACAGGTGAATATCTTTAATTTAGAATCACAATAAGTCATAAAATGTAAACCCTCCGTGCTGTGTAGATAGCGTTTGGGCGTAATGTGAATAACCCGCCTTCCCAGCTACCCCGTCTATTCAAATGGTCACTACATCCTTGATTAAGATTCCTGTTGTCTTTGCTTCTTGGCTTTGGCCCGAGCACGAATCTTCTCGGCATAACCGGTTTTGTTCTCCTGCCGGGGTCTAGCAATGGCCAGGTCGTTCTCCGGAACGGAATGCGTAATCGTAGATCCGGCAACGACATAAGCGCCTTTACCCACCTTGACCGGCGCGATCAAGTTCACGTTGCTGCCAACGAAGGCATCGTCCTCGATCTCCGTAATGGACTTATTATAACCATCATAGTTCACCGTAATCGCGCCGCAGCCGATATTCACGTTCTTACCGACTTTCGCATCACCGATGTAGCTGAGGTGCGACACTTTGGAGCCATCATCGAGCGTCGCATTTTTGATTTCCACGAAATCGCCGACTTTTACGTGCGCTCCGAGTTTCGCCCCCGGACGCAAATAAGCGAAAGGCCCTACCGTCGTTTCCCGACCGACCTCTGCCCGGCTGAGCACCGACTGTTTCACCTTCGCGCCGTCTTGTATCACACTATCTTCAATTTCTGCCGCCGGCCCAATCACACAATCTTCGCCAATCACGGTCTTCCCGGACAGAACCGTTCCCGGATAAACCACGGTGTCCGCACCGATCGTTACGTCGGCTCCAATATAGGTGGACGCCGGATCGATCACCGTTACGCCATTCAACATATGGCCTCGCACGATGCGCTCACGCATAACCGCTTCTGCCTCCGCTAACGCCACCCGGTCATTGACGCCGATCGATTCCCGAACGTCCGTTACCGCGTATCCTTCCACCACTTCGTTCGCCTGTACCAAAATGCCGATGACATCGGTAAGATAGTACTCCTGCTGAGCGTTGTTGTTTGTGACTTTCTCCAGCGCGGCAAATAATTTTGCATTATCAAAACAATAAGTGCCTGTATTAATTTCCTGCACGGCGGCTTCTTCCGGCGAGCAATCCTTCTGCTCGACAATCCGTTCCACCGTTCCGTTCGCACCGCGGATCACCCGACCATATCCGTACGGCTGCTCCATCTTCGCCGTGAGCACGGTCGCCGCCGCTCCCTTACGATGATGAAGGTCGAATAGCGCTTCTAGCGTCTCTGCCGTAACCAATGGGGTATCGCCACAGATAACCAGCGTGACTCCTTCTTCTCCCGCCAATAATGACCCGGCTTGCTTGACGGCATGTCCGGTTCCCAGCTGCTGTTCCTGCAACACGTATTCCGCCGATGAACCTAAGTAGGATTTCACGGCTTCGGCTCCGTGGCCAACAACCACGATGCTGCGTTCACAACCTACCTCTTGAACCGCGTTCAACACATGCCCGACCATCGGTTTGCCGCAAACGGGGTGAAGCACTTTATAAAGCTTGGACTTCATCCGTTTCCCTTGACCCGCGGCAAGAACGATCGCTAATCTTTTCAAGTCCCCGGCCTCCTTCTCTTTTTTTAAAGAAGTAGTTCTCTCTCATTAAAACTCATTACTGAATATATCTCATTTAAGGCAAAAAGAAAAGGGAGCCATGTACGCATGGCTCCCTTTTCCTCGAACCCCAATTGGTCAAGAATTCAAATAAATGCGACTTACGCCCCTTCTTCGATCGCTTCCTCTTGGTCGGCGGCACGCTCGTATTCAGCTAGGACTGCAGCTTGAATCTTCTCGCGGGTGCCAGAGGAAATCGGATGCGCGATATCCCGGAACTCCCCGTCCGGCGTGCGCTTGCTAGGCATAGCTACAAACATCCCATTGTTCCCGTCGATGACGCGAATGTCATGAACAACAAATTCGTTATCGATGGTAATGGATGCGATTGCCTTCATTCTGCCTTCAGAGCTGACTCGGCGGAGTCTTACATCCGTAATTTGCATATGTGTTCACCACCTTTTTCCATCAGAGACTTGGTGTAATATTCCACATAGCAAACGGAAATCCTTTTTTTTTGATCAACAAAATGGCCGAAAATCACGATTTTTTTTGATAAAACGGGCTTTTCGACACGTTTCGTCGAGAATTCTTACAATTTGAGAAGATCTCGACATCGTTCTTATTGTCCAAATTTCGAAAAATAATTCCCTGGTTCTACCGAGATCTCCTTCTCCTTGGCATCGACCGCTCGAAGCGTCGCCAAGGAAACGTAATCATGCAATAGACGCTGCTCGCTGGCGACCTCGCCCGATTCCACCAGGACACCAACGCCGGCAACCTCAGCATTAAATTCGGCCAGCAGGTCTACCATCCCCTGGATCGTTCCTCCTGCCTTCATGAAGTCATCGACGATCAATACGCGGGAACGTTCCTTAAGCGCCCGACGGGACAACGTCATGGTGTGCAGACTCTTATGGGAGCCCGACACGTAATTGATACTAACGGCCGATCCTTCGGTGACCTGATGGTCGCGGCGGACCAGGACTACCGGCAGATTCAACTCTGCCCCGGTCGCATACGCAAGGGGGATCCCCTTCGTTTCCACGGTCATGATGCAGTCGATCTCCAAATCGCCGAACGCCGTAGCAAACAGCTTGCCTGCCTCGTTCATCAGTGCCGGTTGCCCCAAGAGATCGGACATATACAAGTACCCGCCCGGCAAAATACGGTCTGACTGCGCCAGCTTCTCACAAAGCTGCCGGATAAAAACCTTGGCTTGCTCCCAGCCGACCCGGGGAATATACTTCACGCCACCGGCCGCTCCGGCAAGCGTCAGCAAATCCCCCATGCCTTCGCCTTCAAACACTTCTTTGATGATGCCCAGATCCTCGCTGATCGACGACTTGGCCGCTCCGTACCGCTGCGCAAAGGTGGTCAATGGGATCAAATGATGGGGTCTAGACAACAGATAGTGGGTCATCTCGACCAAACGAGCGCTTCTCTTTAATTTCTTCACGAAGTACCCCTCGCTAAATCCGAATATTTTAATGAAACTATAACATTTTTGTACGGATTTGTCCAAGCCTTGGAAATCAGCGAATGAGTACAGCAAATCAAGGTCACTTAGCCGACCTCAAGTCAACAGCCTCACGGCATAGACTTCTTTGCAGAATCCCCGCAATCCGTTGTAAATGCGCGACACTTTCGATTCCTTTGAGACGAGGCCGAAAACCGTCGGTCCGCTGCCAGACATCAGTACCCCATCCGCGCCGAGACGTAACATCGCTTCTTTCAAGTGCGCGACTTCCGGGTGAAGCGTAAGCGTCACCTGCTCCAGCACGTTCCCCAGCTGCTGGCATACCTCGTTGAACGAGCGTTTCTCCAGCGCCTCCTGCATCCGGGAAGCCGACGGATGATTCGCAATCTGCTCCGCATGAAGGCGCCCGTATACCTCCGCCGTTGAGACGTTAATGGGGGGCTTCGCCAGCACCACCCAGCATTGCGGTGGATTCGGAAGCGGCGACAATACTTCACCCCGCCCTGTCGCCAACGCCGTGCCCCCTGTCACGCAAAACGGCACATCCGAGCCAAGTTCCGATCCCAGCTCCTTTAGCTCTTCTTCGGGAATGCCTAGCTCCCACAGCCGGTTTAATCCGCGCAACGTCGCTGCCGCATCGCTGCTGCCTCCGGCAAGGCCAGCGGCAACCGGAATCTTCTTGTCGAGGTGAATGTATACCCCGCTCCGTACGTTGTATCTTTCCTTAATCAGCTTCGCCGCCTGGAACGCTAAATTCTTCTCGTCCAGCGGAATATATCCAGCCTGGCTCGAAATAATAATCGTATCCCGCGGGAGGGCGCTCATTTCCAGACGGTCGGCTAGATCCACCATGGTCATGATCATCTCAACCTCGTGGTAACCGTCCGGACGTTTATGCAACACATCGAGCATTAAATTAATTTTGGCCGGTGCTTTTTCGTAAATTTTCATGGCGCTCCCCCACCTCAGCAATTCCGTGGAATCCTCATCCATCCGGTCATCTGGCACATTCCTATATTGTAAAAAATGATTGCCTCCACGTCTATGTACGAAAGACAAATTTTTCTCCCTCTATCTTACTTCATCCGGCGAAAAAAACGAAGCTCCCCGGACGGGAAGCTTCGCTGCGGCAGAGGTTATTGCTGTTTCGCTGCGGCCTTCTCGGCGAGCTCAATCGCCCGCTTCACCATATTGCCCGCATCTTTGGCTTTGATGCCGCCCCAGCCTTCCTGCTGGACGGTATCATAAAATCCCAAATCCTTCGCCAACTCGACCTTCAAGTTCTCCGACATCACGCTGCGTCTTCTTCGCGACATGGTCAGTGCTCCTCCTTTGGGGTCATGGATATAGGAACGATGATTAGTATACGCAGGCTCTGGCTCAAGCATACGATGGAAAGTCTGTCCACGTAAGGCGAACAAATCACGAGGCAGCCAGTCCCCTCATGCAGGCAAGAAAAAAACGGCCTCACCCACAGGGCGATAACCGTTTGCTGCTTAATTCATTTGGTTCATGATGTTCACGGTTTAATATACGAAATCCTCATCTCATCGTTGTCGTCGCAAATCATAACTTCAACGGATTCGGTCAGTATATCGGCATAACTGTAAGACACACGCTTAAAGGTTTGCTGCTCTTGATCCAGCTTCACAATGAAGACCGAAGGATAAGTCTCCTCCAAAACTCCAGTGCGTTCGACGGTCTTCCGGCGACCTCCGTTTGCCCGGAGCATAATTTTCTGTCCTACGTGGGCGTCGAGACTATGCTTAATTTCCGACAGCGCATTTTTAGCCATTGCCTGTGACCACCTTCTTTCTTTGTCCATTATACAGGAAAGTCACAACCTTGTCAAATCAAAACAAATAATTATATCAGCAGTAAAAATGATGTGTCAACGATTATTTTTCGACATTTTTTCTCTTAACCCGATGGGAGTCCTAATAAAATAACCGGAAGGTCCTGGGGCGTTCGCCTCAGATCCTTCCGGCATGGACAAATAACAAGGATGCTCTTTATTTTTATTTTGGTCTTTCACATGGACGGCACAACTTTCAGCGTCGATAAATCCTTGAGTTTGGGCAGTCCGATACGGTAGCTGCCGCGGGTCTCAATCCCACCGACGCCTTGCGCTCCGCTGATCGTGTGATTCAGCACGTCGGTGATCTGGATGGTCTCGCGGATGGAGGTGAGCGACGCCTTGGCTGCGATGTAGACCGGATCCAGGGCATGGATCAGCACTCGACCGGGCGAGCTGGCAAAATTAGCCCCCGCCTGTAGCAGCGCCTCAAAATGCGACTGGCAAGCGCCGGCCACGATCGTTAACGTATCGAAATTCCGTTCATATTGCCGGGCCGTTTGAATGGCCTCCACAAAATGCTTAGAATTTTTATAGCTGGTTAAATTGTAAAGGTCGCCGTTGGGACGCGATTTTAAAACCCCGTCATGTCCGGTCAGCACAACGATATCCGGTTTGATGGCAGGAAGCAGTCGATACAGCGCATGGGACATTTGCGACTCCGTGACGTAATAGCCTTGAGCCGGCACGCGCAGCTTCTCATACAGGCTTAAGCTTTTTTGCAAATATCGTTCGTCGCCGTCCAAATGCAGCACCTTACCCGGCACCTCGAAATAGGCCGGTTCCCCTTGCGCATAAAACTCCCGTCCAATCGCCGTCCGGTTTCGTTCTACCAAGTCCTTGCGGTCCTGGGTCAACCACTTCAGCGACTCCGTGGCCTTGATTCGGGCTCGCTGCGTCGTTTCTCCTGGGGAAGCCGGGTCTACCCTGACCAGATCGGTCAAGGGCGCATCCGCCAGCAGCCGAAATTCCGTTCCTTTGATGATAGCTTCGCTCCGTACAATCCGTTCGATCCGGAACGTGACGTCTCCACCGTATGATTTGCGGACGACCAAGTCTCCCAAATTCGTCAAGTCAATCACCTCTATCCCCATCGTATGGGCGACAAGAGGGAATGGTTACACGCGGAGTTCCTTCAACCCGGCGTCCAGTAGCGTATCGCTCAGCTTCGCAAACTCATCCAGGCTTAACGTCTCGGCCCGCCGGGAAGACTGGATACCGGCTTCCTCCAGAAGGTTCTCCAGTCGCTCGCGCCCCTCTTTGGGGAAGAAGCGGCTCTTGAGATTGTTGGATATCGTCTTCCGTCTCTGGGCAAAAGAAGCCTGCACCACCTCGAAGAAAAACGCCTCGTCCTTAACGGCCACAGCCGGCGTCTTCCGTACGGTCAAGCGGATCACCGCGGACTCCACATTCGGCTGCGGAATAAATACGCTGTGCGGCACCGTGCAGATCAGCTCTGGTACGCTATAGTACTGAACGGCGATGCTAAGGCTTCCGTAATCCTTGCCGCCAGGAGCAGCAGCCATACGCTCAGCCACTTCCTTCTGGATCATCACGACAATATGCTCTAGAGGCAACTTCTCCTCAAGGAGCTTCATCAGAATCGGCGTCGTCACGTAATACGGCAGATTAGCCACTACACTGACGCCGTTCACCCCGCCGAATTCGGCAGCGAACAGCGCTTGAAGATCCAGCTTCAGCACGTCCCCATGGATCACGTTCACGTGCGAATAAGGCTCCAGCACCTCTTCCAGGATCGGAAGTAGACGTTGATCGATCTCCACCGCCGTTACCTTACCTGCTTCCTGAGCCAGTTTCTCCGTTAACGCGCCGATACCCGGTCCGATTTCCAGCGCGCCCTTGGTATCGTCCAGGCCGGCTGCCGCGACGATCTTCCCGAGAATGTTCTGGTCGATCAGAAAATTCTGTCCCAGGCTTTTTTTAAACGAAAAACCGTGCCGTTGAATGATCTCCTTCGTTCGGCGCGGCGTGGATACCTCTTCCCTTATGCTCATGCTCCTTAAACTCCTTTGCTCTCCAACTCGGCCAGCGCGGCCGCAAACTCCTCGCGGGTGATACGGAACACCGATAACCGCTTGTACAATTGCTTCCCGTTGCAATACCCGATGCCTAGCAGCTCACCTAGCGCTTTCCGTCGCGCAGCAGCCTGCGGGTGAACGATTAACCCCGCACTCATCAAGTCTTCCCAGTCGATCGCAGCCTCTACTCCCGGCGCTTCGCTGCGGACTCGGGACAGCGCCGTGCGGATCGCCTCCGGTGAGGCGTTCTCCACGCCGATGTCGCCCCGCTTCGTGGCCTCTGCCTCGGGAAGGAACGCATGCTTGCAGCCCGGAACCCGTGCCGCCACGATTTTGCGAATCCGCTCCCCGGCATGGTCCGGATCAGTAAAAATAATGACCCCTCGGCGCTCCTGAGCCAAAGCGATCTTCTTGAGCGTCACTTCCCCGATGGCCGAACCGCCGGTCTCAATCGTATCCGCCTCCACGGCTCGCTTGATGGCCACGGTGTCATCTCGGCCCTCCACCACGATGACCTCTTTGATCATGGTATCTATTCTTCCCTTCGTGCTCTAGCTTATCTTTTTTGTTATTAATGATGTTCAAAAAGTCGACTTTTTGAACTTCCTTGCAAGAATAACAAAAAGAAGAGGATAACATCCTCTTCTAATCCACTGTCTTATTCATCATCCTAATACTATCTCATTCCCTCTGCATTGTAAAACAAAGAGAGTCGAGAGTTAATTCAATTCCGGCTTCGTCGGGCCGATGACGTAAACGGTACGCCCCTTCTTCCGGCCGAAGTTCTTCGCATCCTTCAGGGTATCGTAATAAACATCCATCTTGTTCCCATCAATAGCCCCGCCGGTATCCTCCGCCTTACGGAAGCCGATCCCCTCGATGTATACCCACCAACCGAGTGGAACGACGTCCTTATCAACCGCGATTGTTCTGCCTTCGGTCACGCGGGTACCGGAGGCCGTGCGGGTGCCAATCCCGTCTTCTTCCGCCGAATAGGCGGTCAACGTGACGTTTTTAAGTATCTTTTTATATTCAAAAGAGACGCCGCCTTTGGTCGTCAACCCGCTAATGTTCACCGCATTTGCGGTACGGTTAATGCTGGCCGACAGAACGGCGGTTGGCTTCTTCGTGCCGACGGCAACAACCTTCGGCTGGGCCTTTTTAGTGACCTCTTTGCCGAGCCATCGCTTTGTCACGAACTTTCCGTCCTCGTAAGTTTTCTCAATGTTGTGAATGACCAATCCGGCATTGCCTTGCTGAACGACCTTCGTCGTGCCTTTCAGCAGATTGGCGTCCGACGTTTTGACCACGCTAAAAGGCACGGTCTCCTTCGTCTGCACCGTTTGCTTACTCACCCGAACAATCTTGACGTCCAGGTTCGCAGTAACTTTACTGTCCATTGTCGGTGAGACCTTGTCATCTTGGTCCAATGTGACGCCGATCTCGGACAATACGCCTTCTACTTTGCTTTGTGTTGTGAAGTGAACCTTTTTCATGCCGTCCACGCTCACGTTTACCGGCTTTGCGCGTACGATGACAATGCGGTCACCGTTCTTAAGCGAGCTGTCCAGCGGAAGTGATACGGAATCCTTCGCGCTGAGTTGAATCGATTGCTCCTCCAGCAGATGGGCTACGCTGGATTTATTCGTCTCCACCGATTGGACGCTGCCGTCCACAATCAGGGACACTTCTTTATGTGCCTGGCCAAACAGCCAGATTAGGATGATGATGAATACCGCGATGGTCAGAACGCCGACGAGCGCAATCTGACGTAAATTCTCATGCTTCCATCGCATTGCGTAAGACATGCTGGATGAGCGTGATTCATGGGTCTCCTCTTTGCGGAAAATGCCCATTTCTTCCGTCCTCCTTCATAGTCCCGCCGTCTAGGTCGATGCATGATAACGATTGACGTGACTACAGTTACTTTTGCATCCTGATCCAGTCTTCTTGCGTACGTCACCTCCTGTTTACCAACAGTATGATGACCCTATTACTTTTATTCAAAACAAAAGAAGCCCAAAGAAAGAGTTAGAGGAACTCCTTCGTGGCTTCCTGAATGTCTTGGTGTAATAGCTGCACGAGTGACCTCTCTTATACGCTTACGAGGTTAGCTGTCGGGTTCGGGCGAAAGAGAGCCGCCCTTTCTCAGTTCATTCGCTCATGGCGCAATGACCTCGAATTCACCCCATAGACCCTGGAAAGAAATCAAATACCGACGCGAGAGGCTTGCCGCCAACCGCTGCCTGTATCGGTTCCCCCGTTCTCCGTGAAGGAGATTCAGCGAGACTGGTTCATGGAACCAAGTATCGTTCAATTTGTCCATCCAGAACGCACTAAATCGATACTGAAAAAATTCTATCCTGTTTCGATGCATGTTGTAAAGGACGAATCAACCACGTTTTTTTAAAAAAATGGTTAAAAAAATGTAATGATCTCGGTTTTAACGGTTAAAAAGCATTAATCTTTCCGAAATCCTCTTTTTTTCATCCGATTTACTCTTAAATCCTCGAGATTCCAAATCGTTCCATTGCATTTCGGGTCGTAATTTCGGCGATTTCCTCAAAAGTAACCCCTTTGAGCTCGGCAGCCATTTCCGCAACCAGGCGGACATGCGCAGACTCATTTCTCTTTCCACGATATGGGTGTGGTGTTAAATAAGGGGAATCCGTTTCGATTAATAAACGATCCATTGGCGTCTTGGTCAGCACTTCTTTGGGCTGTTTTGCATTTTTAAACGTAATCGGTCCGCCAAACGACAAATGAAATCCCAAATCCAGACACATTTTGGCAATTTCCCAACTACCAGAGAACGAGTGCATGACACCCCCAACCTCGTTTGCTTTCTCCTCGCGGAGAATGCGGACCACATCCTCATGGGCATCGCGATTATGGATGGAAATCGGCATCCCCAGACTGCGAGCTAGTCCAATTTGTTTGCGGAATACGTCATGCTGCACTTCTTTTGGGGACGTGTCCCAGTAATAGTCCAGCCCGATTTCACCGATCGCTACGACTTTGTCATGTTTACATAATTCAGCGATCCAGTCCAAATCCCCTTCTTGCATCGTAATGGCATCCTGCGGATGCCAGCCAACAGCCGCATAAATGAAGTCATACGACTCCGCCAATTTCATGGTCGACGGGATGGTTTCCCGGTTAAATCCGATGTTGATCATCCTTGTGACCCCTTGCTCCACGGCGCGTGCAATCACTTCCTCGCGATCCTCGTCAAATTGGGGAGCATCCAAATGCGTATGCGTATCAAATAACATCTCGAATCGTCATCCTCCTAATTCCGTTGCTCGAATATGCGGGCTACCTTCTGGGGCAACCGATCCATTACAGCACACAATTTATTATCCGGATAGTACAAATGCGTTTTGCCTCGATGTAATCCGCTAATCGACCGAACGATATCCGACACTTCAGAAATTTCCCGTACCCGTTCCTGACGGTCCAAGAGCAAGATTTGCTTCTGACGGAACCCCTCATCCGGACGGAACACATCATACGGCAGATCGGTCGGAAAATCAATTTCCATGTCATATTCGGGATGCAGTCCGACGCGCGTAAAGGACTCCCGAATCTCCTCCAGCATTTCCAGCTCTGGTGTGTCCAATTCTACATATTTATACAATTTGCGATTCAAAAACCGGGAGCACAAATCGCGTAATAACTCATCTGACTCCCTCGTCCACTGCATGAACGCCGTTTGCATCAAAGCTTCGTCCAACTGCAAATAGTCAGCGACCCCGATGTTACCTTCAAATAGATCCGGAAGCGGATGCGGCAGGAAACCAAAGGAATACCCGTTCTGGTACAATTCCTTAGCTCGGCGCAAAATTTGCCGGAGAATAATCTCCGAGCTCCGCGTTACCGGGTGAAAATAAATCTGCCAATACATCTGATACCTGGACATCAAATAGTCTTCCACCGCGTGCATGCCTGATTCCTTTACGACCACCCGCCCCTGAAAAGGTCGAAGCATCCGCAGAATCCGGTCCATATCAATCGTACCGTAGTTCACACCGGTAAAATACGCATCCCTCAGCAAATAATCCATTCGATCCGCATCGAGGGGGCTCGAGACTAAATTGACCACAATCGGATTCTCGTAATCCTTGCGGATCACGGCAGCCACTTTCTCCGGAAAATCCGGGGCAACCTCGCGCAAAATGGCACTAACTTCCGTATCGCCCAGCAAAATTTTACATGTCCAATCTTCGTGATGCATCTGGAATGCTTCTTCTATAGAATGGGAGAACGGCCCGTGTCCCAAATCGTGAAGCAACGCCGCGCACAATGCCACCAATTTATCTCCTTGAGGCCAATCGGCGTACCCGCTCCGTTCAAACTGCGAAATGATTCGGCGGGTAATCTCATAAACGCCAAGCGAATGCGAGAATCGGCTGTGCTCGGCGCCATGAAACGTCAAATAAGACGTGCCTAGCTGACGGATCCGACGAAGGCGTTGAAACTCCGGCGTATTTATGAGCGACCAGATCACTTCGTCCTGTACATGAATATAATTATGTACGGGATCTTTGAACACTTTCTCTTCGCTAAGCCGACGATGCATGGGTCAACACTCCTTTTTTTTCATAAATGCGAGACCAAAAGCGGAATTCTGACTGATGACGACGGGTTATGTCGAATGATGTCGATGTTTGTCAAATTAACGATTTCCAAAATGTCGAATTATAAAGTATTAGTAACTTGCTAGACTTCATAACGGTTCTCGGAGTTATGTATCCCTGTAATTTAGAAATAATATTGAACTATACCATAAATAGGTTGACTAATCTGGCAATGGTTGGTATTATAAAAATCATAAAAGATAGAATCATGTCGAATAATGACAATTCCAATTTATAGTGAGAGGGGCAATCATCAATATGATGAAATCCACAGGTATCGTAAGAAAAGTAGACGAATTGGGTCGTGTCGTAATCCCGATCGAATTGCGCCGCACTCTGGGGATCGGTGAAAAAGACGCGCTCGAAATTTATGTAGACGGTGAACGGATCATGCTCAAGAAATATGAGCCAGCTTGCATCTTCTGCGGTAATGCTGAGAACGTGACCTACTTCAAAGGCAAAATTGTTTGTCACGAATGCATTACTGAGCTTCCTACCCCTGTGACAAATTAAGAATTATAGTATATAATAGATTTACTGAAACTGTTAATTCTAACCTTTTTCATATCTCCTTGGCGCCTTCCTAGGCTTGAACCCAGCCTAGCGAAGGCCCCTTTTTTTCGGCATTTTGGTTAATAATGTCTATTTTCGGAGAGATATGGAGATCTAGATCAGTTGATTATAAATATCTCGCTTCGCCACGCCCCGATCTGCGGCCGTTTTCTTCATCGCATCCTTTCGCGTCATCCCTCCTTCCGTTTCGTAATGCCGGACATGCTCCTCCACCGTAAGCGGTTGCCACCAGGCGTCACGTTTCTCCTTCACCTGGTCGGGATGTGCCCCCTCGACGACAAGGCAATATTCGCCTAGCGGCGGATATTCCTGCAGCCAAACCAGGCAATCCTGAATCGTCCCCCGTGCCATTTCCTCATAACGCTTGGTTAGTTCTCTCGCTAAGACGATTCGACGATTCCCCCAAACCTCGAGCAGGGACTCCATTGTTTTGATCAGCCGATGCGGCGACTCGTACATCAGCATCGTCCCTTCCTGATCTTCCAACGACTTCAGTAACAGATCTCGCTCCTTGTGGTCTCTAGGCAAAAAGCCGAGAAACGTAAATCGTTCGGTCGGCAGACCGGAAACGATGAGTGCCGATAAAGCCGCATTGGCTCCCGGCACCGGTACGACGGAAATTCCCGCCGCCAACGCAAGCTTCACCAGATCGCTCCCGGGATCGGAAATGGCCGGCAAACCGGCGTCGCTCACAAGCGCCAAATTTTTTCCTTCTATTATAAAGCGTATCAGTTCTGGGCCACTAGCAACCTTATTATGCTCATGATAGCTTAGCAATTTTCCCGGGGAGATTTCGAAATGAGTTAACAGCTTTCGCGTCTGCCTTGTATCCTCCGCTGCGATGATGTCCGCCTCTTGCAGGGTACGGACAGCTCGGTAGGTCATATCCTCTAAATTCCCGATCGGGGTGCCTACAAGGAACAACTTGCCGCTGCCCGCTTCGCCCCTTCCGCCCGGTGATGTTTCAAAGCTCTTCTGTACTTGAACGTTCATACTCTACCCTCTTTTGGCCCGTAATAGATATTCATGATTTCTTCGCAGTATGCCCCATTTTCATTATAAACGATCAACGGCGGCAGCACCCGCAGGTCCGGTTTCCCGTCCCGCAGTGCTTCAATCAGTACCATATTCGCTTCCGCTCCGGCCCTTGGATGTACGAAACGGATCACCTTCGGTTCTAGTCGGTACTGGCGCAACACCGTGACAATTTCGCCCAAGCGCTGGGGTTTGTGCACCATCGACACCTTGCCGCCGGGCCGTACCAAGCGCATCGCAGCCGCAGCCACTTCTTCCAGACTGCAGTGAATCTCATGCCGGGCGATTGCTTGATGAGCATTGAGCTTTACCTCGCCCGTCGTCACTGGCATATACGGCGGGTTCACGGTAATAGCATCGTAAACTCCATGACCCGTCACCTTTACCAGCTCGCGCAAATCTCCTTCACGAATGAGGATCCGTTGCGAGAGCCCGTTCATTTCCACGCTGCGACGAGCCATATCTGCAAGCCGCGGCTGAATCTCAATCCCTTCGATCTCCGCTTCTGTCCGGGTGGAGAGCAGCAGCGGGATGACCCCGTTGCCGGTACACAGATCGAGAATTTTGCCAACCTTCGGCACCGGGGCAAACCGGGCTAACAATACGGCATCCATGGAGAAGCTAAACACTTCATCGCTTTGAATGATATGTAGCTCATGCGTCAGCAAGTCGTCTACACGTTCCTGCTCATAAATCGGTACTTGGTTCATGGACTTCGATACCCATCCTTTTTCAACACAAATTTAAAAAAACCGTAGGGACACCCCCACGGTTCATTATTTATTCAAAAACGACAAGCAGAACAGGCAATCGCCTTCCGTGCGCAGATGCCCATAATAAACATTGCAAATATGGAAGCCCTCATGATAAAGACGCGCCAAATTGTCGTAGCCTTCGCCCACGACATCCATTGCTTCCTTGCCGGTCAGAGCCGGAATATCGGCTCTCTCCGCCACGGGTATGGACAATGGCCCTTCCGCGCTTTCTCGCTTTAAGATTTTGCGCAGTTGTTCATTTTCGAGGCGTAGCCGCTGGTTCTCTTCCACCAGCTTCTTGACCTCCAGCTTGAGGCTGCCCAAATCGCCGTGAACTTTTCCCATTTGCGTTTCCAACGCCTGCATACTTGTGAATATGTCCTTGTTCTCCAAGTTCCCACCCCAGAGTCATCTCTAGAATCTATCGTAAAAGAAACTCCTTATTTCAGGACGACATCGTCCAGCGGAAGCTCCTTCACTTTCCCGATTTCAAACAGCTGTACATGCACGGTGCGGGTGCCGGCGTTGAGTCCGACGACCTTGCCGTCTCCCAGCGAAGTGACGACGATTTTACCTACGGATGGAAGCTCTTCTTTGGTGCTTTCGTAGTTATCATGCTCAAACTTCAGGCAACACATCAATCGACCGCATAATCCGGAGATTTTGGTTGGATTCAGCGACAAGCTCTGATCCTTGGCCATCTTGATCGATACCGGTTCAAAGTCGCCTAGCCAGGAAGAACAGCAGAGAACACGTCCGCAAGGACCGATACCGCCAAGCATCTTGGCTTCGTCCCGTACACCGATCTGTCTTAGCTCGATCCGGGTCCGGAAGATGCTGGCCAAATCCTTAACCAATTCGCGAAAATCCACGCGGCCTTCCGCCGTGAAGTAAAAAATGATTTTATTGCGGTCAAAAGTAAATTCGACGTCGACCAGCTTCATTTTCAAATCATGATCTTTAATTTTATTTAAACATGTGGCAAAGGCATTCTTTGCCGCAAATTTGTTCTCTTCGACAACACGGGCATCGGAATCATCGGCGATCCGAATGACCTTCTTCAGCGGAAGGACGACATCGGATTCTCCGACCTTCTTCTTGCCGACCACCACTTTCCCATATTCGATTCCCCGCGCGGTTTCGACAATCACGCTCTGGTCCTTCTCCACAGGGAGCTCCAGCGGATCGAAATAATAGATTTTGCCCGCTTTCTTAAAGCGGACACCCACTACTGTATACAAAAACTAACCCCCTCGTATAGCTCTAAAAACTGGTGAACCGCTTTCCCATTGAAGCGCGCGTTCAGAAGAAACTACTAGAAATCCCTGCTCTTTCAGGGGAGAAAGTTTCATGCGAAAGTACATCTTGTCTGTCTTGTCCCTTGCGGCTAGTGCTATCGTTGCCCATCCACCGCGATCAGAAATTGCTCTACGCAGAGGCTGGCATTCATATGCTGCCGCAGCTTCTTCTTGCTCTCCGCGGCCAGCGCCATGGCATCAATCCATTGTTCGGCGCTGCGACTGGCGGCATGCTGATTGATAAACGGAAGCTCATCTATGAAAACGATTTGATCATGTTTATGATAGAGCGCATGGATCATATCTTTGAACCACAAATGGAAAAGGCTGAACAACATGTCCAAATGATCGGTCAAGCCGGATTTGAACAACGTTTGCTGCGCCGTTATTAAAGGAGAACCGCCACGGCCTGCGATTTCCTTCCCTAATTGTAACACTACGTTTCTAATTTCTGCAAACCAATTCTGTTGGATTAAATCACGGCACGGACCCAGTCCCGCCGCGAGGTGAACGGCACTTCGAGCCAAGATTGACGGAAATCCCTCGTTCGCCAATATTTGGAGCATCGTCTCCGGATCCACCGCTGAAAAAGGAACCCATTGTGCCCGCGACTGAATCGTGGGGAGCAAGGCCCGTCCATTGTCCGACAGCAAGATCGCAACGGCCGGAGATGGCGGCTCTTCCAGAAACTTTAGCAGGCTGTTCGCCGCTTGTACCGTCATTTTTTCGGACTCGTCAATAATGTAAGCTTTGGGATTTCCGCTCTCCGATCGATAAGAGAAAATCCGTTGCAGATCACGAATTTGTTCAATTTTGATGGATGCCCCGTCGGGCTTGATCGTAAACAAATCGGGATGATTGCCGTGCAGCACCTTGCGGCACTCCAGACATTCCCCGCAAGCCTCGTCGCCGCCCCGGGTGCAGAACAACGCCTGGACGAAGGCCATGGCCATTTCCATCTGCCCGCTTCCAGGCGGTCCGCTAAATATATAGGCATGGGATATTTCCTGGCGTCTCAGGCTGCTCTGCAACAACTGTTTGGCCGTATCCTGCCCGATGATCTCTTGAAATGACATCGCGTTTGCCCTCGTCCTTTCGAAGCTAGAAGCACAGATTGATCAGCATACCGCGGATTTCGCCGATTTTTTGCAGCAGGTCGATTTTGCCCTGCTCCGTCTCCAGCAGTTCATCTGCCATCGCGAGCAGCGCGGCATCCACTTCATCCAGCAGCTTGTAGCGTTTACCTCGGCCCCGGCGGTCCCATCCTTTCGCATCTTTGATGGTAACGCCCCGCCGTACCGTATCTTCCAGAAACCGCTTGACCATCATTCGGTAAGCCTTCAGCTCCCGAACGGTCATGGACCGGGCGAGCCGGTCCCCTTGCATTTGAATTTCTTTAAATCTCCGGTTCAGTTCCTCTTGAGTTGCTTGCTGGCCATGCTGCTGCATCACATCGGAGAAGCTTTTGGATTGCACCGGCTTGGCAGGGCTGTCGCTAACTCCCAAACCGCTTTTGAGCGGCCGGTATCCCGGATCAATTTTCAAAGCGTTCACCGCCTATGGTTGATTAGATAGTTGAATATTTAAAACCTAGTTCAGTACAGGGATTGAGTAGCGCAGCGTAGGCAAACCTACGTGAGCAACTCAAATGTTTCCGTAGGAAACATGCTTCGAAAGCATATGCTTAAGCCCGGCTGAATTCAAGATTCGACATCGAGTTAGCTTCATTGATTCTCTTCGTGTTGGGAAGATCACTTTTTTGATAACATCTTCAGATGAAGATTAAAAAGTCGGCTTTTCAGCACCGAGAAGGTTGGACGAAACTAGGGACTGAGTAGCGCAGCGTAGGCGAACCTACGTGAGCAACGTAAGTCCCGGTTGAGTTCAAGATTCGATGTCGAATACTCTTCTCGAGACACCTCGTGATCAAAAGCTGGCTTTTTAATAACCTAGTTCAGTACAGATCAAAAAAGTTAGGTTTCCAGCACCAAGAAGGTTGGATGAAGCAGGGATTGAGTAGCGCAGCGTAGGCAAACCTACGTGAGCAACGGAAAGCCCGGCTGAATTCAAGATTCGACGTCGAGTTAGCTTCATTGATTCTCTTCGTGTTGGGAAGATCACTTTTTTGATAACATCTATTTAGAAGTGTTCGAAACGGTCTACTGGGAGTACAAACACCGTCGCCCCACCCACCTGCACTTCCACGGGCAACGGCAAATACGAATCGGTTGTACCGCTCATCGGCGTAACCGGGGTAACGAGCTGCTCCCGCACTTTACAGCTGGTACGAATGACGTTCAAAACGGAATCCACCTGATGGTCGTCAACACCGATCATAAACGTCGTGTTCCCCGCCCGAAGAAACCCTCCGGTACTCGCCAGCTTGGTGGCCCGATAGTTTTCCTTCACGAGCGCGCTGGATAGCCGGTTGCTGTCTTTATCTTGGATAATCGCAACAATCAGTTTCATATGCAGTACCTCCTTGTTTTATAAAAAATGTACCATACTAACCTATTTGACGGCTAGGCCATGAATTCCTTTATTGCCGCGGAAAGATACCCTCGGATCTCCGCAGCGACTTCTTCCTTGCTGCGCGAAGCATCGATCGTCTTGATACGCTCCGGATACATCCCGCCGATAATCCGATATCCTTCCCGGACCTTCTGGTGAAATTGCAGACTTTCCATATCCAAGCGATTCACTTCGCGCCCCGCTCCAGCAGCGATACGGGCCAAACCCTCTTCCGGCTCGATATCGAGATAAAAGGTGAGATCCGGAAACCGCCCCTTGGTGGCAAAAAGATTAATCTCCAACACCTCATCAATGCCAAGCCCACGTGCGTAGCCCTGATAAGCCAGACTGCTATCCAGAAACCGGTCGCACAGAACGGTAATTCCCCGCTCCAAGGAGGGCTCCACCTTCTCAGCCAAATGCTGCCGCCGGGAAGCTGCGTATAACAGCGCCTCTGTCCGCGCATCCATCGCCGTATGCTGCGGATTAAGAATCACCTCGCGGATCTTTTCTGCGATCTCAATGCCTCCGGGTTCCCGGGTAGAAATAAACGCCACGCCATGCTCCTCTAACGCCTGTTCCAATTCCCGCATCACCGTCGTTTTGCCGGAGCCATCCCCCCCTTCGAGCGTAATAAATAATCCTTTGGCTTGATGGTTCATCTAGTTCGTTCCCTGCTTTCTTCTCAAAAAATCATGTACAAGTATATGCTTGGCTTTCCCTTTTCTTGACTTGAATCGTCCGCAGCTGCGGGTCGGCCGGCCCCTGGCATTTGGCTCCGGAATCCCGTAGCTTCATCAACTGCTGCCCAACCGCCTCGGTGATGATTTCTCCGGGATAAAGCAGCGGAATGCCCGGAGGATACGGAATGATCATTTCCGCCGCTTGCCGGCCGATACTTTCCTGAGTGGAGATCGCCTCAATCTCTGTCGGACGCAGCGGTGTAAGGCCAAACGGCACGGGCTCGGACACTTCCGACAGATCGGCCTCGTCAGCCGTAATGTTCCACGTGGAAAGTTCATCGGCCAGTACCGGGTCAGGACTGAGGTCCGCCGCCGCATTTCCCATTTGTTCAGCATCGGCGGCGATGCGTACCAGCGCTTGTAGCAAACGATCGGCATCCTCCATCGTTGAGCCAGGGCCAAGCGCCAGAACTACATGGCGGTCATCGCTCATCTCCGGTACGCATCCCTCGGCTTCAAGCCGCTCCTGCAATTTATACCCGGTGAGGGCTGCAGATGCATCGAATATGACAAGTTTCAAAGGATCTTGGATAGTATATGCAGCAGCCCTTCCGCTGGCGCCCGGCGGTGCAACAACGCCGAAGCGCGGCAGCTTGGCCAGGCCGCGCCGCAGGTGCGCGGCCGCGGCGAGCCCGCCCTCGAAGAAGGCCGGGCCCTGCGTCCCCAGCAGGCTTCGGCTCAAGTCGAGCGAAGCCATGATGGGGTAGGACGGGCTGGAGCTCTGCAGCATCGCCAGCCGCTGGCGCAGCAGCGCGCGGTCGAGCAGCCCGCCCTGCACGTGCAGCATCGCGCCCATCGTGAGCGCGGTCAGCATCTTGTGCGTCGACTGCACGACGCCATCGGCCCCTGCGGCCAGCGCACTCTCCGGCAACGCCGGGTGCTGGCCGAAGTGGGCGCCATGCGCCTCGTCGACGAGAAGCGGCACGCCGTGCGCATGGCACAGCTCGGCCAGCGGCCGCAGCGGCGCGCCCATCCCGTAGTAGCTCGGGTGCGTGAGTAGCAGCCCCTTTGCCCCGGGATACCGGCGCAGGGCTTCTCGCACCGCAGCTTCGCTCGGAATGGTCGCCAGCCCGCTGCCGGCATCCTGCTGCGGCGCCAAAAACACCGCGTGCGCGCCTGCCATCATCAATCCGTGAATCACGGATTTGTGCACGTTTCGCTGCACGAGCAGCATATCTCCTGGCGCGGTGCACACGCTCAGGATCAACGCCAGGTTCCCGGCCGTGCTGCCGCCAACCAGAAAAAACGTCTCCTCCGCCCCAAACTGGGCGGCGGCCAACCCTTGCGCCTCACGGATGACACCCTCCGGATGATGGAGATCATCCGTCCCGGTGATTTCCGTAACGTCGATTTCCATCACGCGCGCCAGATCAAGGATCGCACGCTCGTCGCCACGTAATGCTTGTCCGTTTTTATGACCCGGCACATGAAACGAAGCGTCCTTTTTCTCCCGATATCGCCTTAAAGCCTCATACAATGGGGCTACTTGGTTTAATTCCTCTTCCATTACTTTGCTTAATCCTTCCGACTTAAGGTTGATCTTTTGAATTGCTCTTCCATCGATATGGCAACCTTTGCTTCATTTTACCGCTATTCTACCCGGTAGAGCAATATAAAAGGACCCGCTCCCCAAAATGAACAGGTCCTTTTATCCGGCGTTGTTATGCATTTTTTTGCACCCAGATCTGCTTCATTTGATGAATGAAGAAATGGTATTTCTCCTCCTGCACGTCGGTGTGCACCATCTCTGATTCGCAAGCGTCGCAGATAAATTCCGATACGATATGAATGCCTTCGGTTTTTGGCTCCCCGCAAATAATGCAAGTTCTGACGCCCAGCTCATCCATGCCCGATCCCACCTTGTCTGTTTTTACTATCAGTATGACACAGATTCTACTATTTTAAACCTTTTCATAGTCCGTTTCCTACTTTATCTTATGCCGCAGGCCAGTACCCGGTGTTTGTACGCGGCGTCTTAATTATTCTTTGTTTTGTCCGATATATTAAGAAGAGCTTGCCCGCTTCTTGCGGGAACCGATGTGAAGGAGGATCGAACGCTTGAATTCCGCCGAAACCGAAACCCATGCGACGTTTTATCATTATACGCTGCTCAAAAAGAAGGTTTTGCCAAAGTCGCTCATCCACAGCTTAGTGATACTCCCCGTCATATGGCTGGCCGCCGAGACGGTTTTTATATCCTGGACCAGCCTCTTTTTCTTCCTACTGGCCATACCAGTCATATTGTGGATTCAATACGTGATTTCCCGCTCCGTGTTAATGATCGTTAGTCACTCCTACCGCAAGCGTTGGAAATTTTCCCGTCAGATGCCATGGATCGGTTATATGCCTGATCAATACATCGCTTACCCTGTGTATCGACGGGTCCATCTTCATTCAGCCTGGATTGGTTGTTGCATTATAGGCATTCTTATTCCTTGGTCGCCAGTTTCTTTTGTTCTCTCTTTATTTTTCTGGCACCTTTGGCTAATGATCCCGCGTTTTATTGTACTGGCCACCCTGAGAGGACAACGCAAAGACGGAATGATCAAAATCACCGGTTTAGAAATTGCCTATTACATGCAATAAGCTAACGATAGGCATAGACACAAGCAAAAAGGCCTGCCCCCTGCAACAATCGCAGAGTTCAGGCTTTTTTGCTTGTTATCGCGTTTTGTACCGGCTTGTCCGGTAACGGGCGTTGCCTTCTTATCCGAATCCTGAAATTTAAGGACTGCTTTCTAAACCTTGAATGACCGTTTTCTCTTCCTTTTTGGGGACCAGAACCGTAAAAGAGTCGTCGTGAAGCGTTAACTGCACAATTTGCTTCCCTTTCTCGTACACTCGGGTTGTGCCGGTGCTCTCTTCTTTTTTCTCTTTCCATCCCCATTCCGCGATTACCTTCTGATAGGCTTCGGGAATTTCGTTACTCTCTTTGAGTCCAGTTAGCTTATAATGCACATAGTCCATCTTAGAGTTATTAAGAGCCGTTTCCGTTTGATTGGCCTCTTTGGGGACGGGAAAATTCTTCTCAACCGTTGATCCCACAAAATCCGTCCACGAAGGCTCGGAAGATGCACAGCCAGCGATGACTACGATCATCATCAAGACTCCCCACATGAAGCATAAGGATATTCTTATCCCTCTTCGCCGCATGATCCATTCCTCCTTACCCTGCCTATATACTGAAAAAACTTCCTTGTTGTCATTCTGATATAGATTCCGGATAGGCTAAATGCCCTAGATGCTAACATACCAGTTTTATTATAACGGGTGTCGTATCCATGTCGGTAACAATTTGGTTACATTCCATTTGGTAGAAACTGAAAATAACTCAGTATTCATTCAGAAAACTAAAAAATATATGTCAGTTTTAAGTTACTTTATTTAACATCATGGAGATCAAATATGAAATTTTATTAATGAAAGCAATCCAGAGAAATACCTCAATTCTCCTCAATAACTTAGCATGTATGCGTTTTATTAAGGAAACCCGACCTTTGTCACCATATCTAACATGAAATTATGATAGGTCACATAAACTTCAAACATTTCATAAGGGAGAGGGGATTGCACATGAACCGATATCGACTACGTTGGAAAAAAGGAAGCAGGTATTTGCTAGCTTCTGTACTCATCTCCGGATTATGGATCGGACAGATCCCGCAAGCCCAAGCTGCTTCAGACCCATTGTCAGCTACAGTAGCTAAACCATCGCTGGTCACCGGCGAACAATTTCGTCAGTCGATGAAACAAGCCGCTTCCGAAGCGGGAGGCTCCTTTACAATGCCGGAGATCTCCGGTAATCGCGTGCTCCGTAGTCAGGTCGCTGTCTTGCTTCAAGAATGGCTGGGGTTAGAGAAGTCTGCTGAATCCTTCCGCGACGTTCCGGACCAGGCAGCTTACGCCGGGGCAGTTGGGGCGGTCGTTAAGGCCGGGCTCATGAAGGGGTATTCCGACACCTCATTTCTGCCCGCGGAGCCGCTCACGGCAAATGATCTTAATCGCCTTCATGACCGAGTCCTCGGTTATTTGAAACCCTTTGTGCTCCCTGAAGCCACGATATCCGAGATTCAACGGGCGATGGAACAAGGCAAACTTACTTCAAAACAACTGGTTCAGATGTATCTTGACCGCATTGCCAAATACGACGATCAAGGGATCTCCCTGCAGGCGGTCTTAACGATCAACCCCGAGGCACTCAGGATCGCGGAAGCGTTGGATCAAGAACGGGCGGCCAAAGGTCCACGAGGGCCTTTACACGGAATTCCGATCTTAGTGAAAGACAACTTTGATACCTCAGATATGCCTACCACTGCCGGTTGCCAATGTCTGAAAGACTCTATACCCGATCAGGATGCCGATCAAATTGCCAAGCTCAAAGAAGCGGGGGCGATCATCCTAGGCAAAACCAACCTGCACGAGTTCGCCTTTGGGATTACGACCTCCAGCTCGTTAGGCGGCCAAACCAAGAATCCCTATGCCCTGGACCGTTATCCCGGTGGATCTAGCGGTGGTACTGGAGCGGCTATTGCTGCTAACTTAGCTGTCGCCGGACTGGGCACGGATACCGGGGGCTCCATCCGCATACCGTCTAGCTTCAACAGTCTCGTAGGTATTCGCCCAACGATCGGCTTATCCAGTCGGGATGGTATCATTCCTCTGGCCCTGACCCAGGACGTTGGCGGTCCGATCGCCCGAACGGTTGAAGATGCAGCAATTCTGCTCGACGCTACGGCCGGTTATGATCCTGACGATGTTGCTACCGCCTACAGCGTTGGCCGTATCCCGGAAAGCTATACTCGTTTCCTAGATGCGAATGGATTAAAAGGCGCTCGTATCGGTGTAGCCACAGAACTGTTCTTGGAAGGCAACGATCAAGAAAAAGCCGTCTCCAACGTAGTAACTAATGCCGTAAATGAGCTAAGTTCCCTTGGTGCAACGGTCGTTAATATCAAGATTCCCCATTTAGCAGAGATCAATAAGTACCCGAGCTTAAGCGGCTACGAGTTCAAATTTCAGTTGAACGACTACCTAAAAGAATTAGGGGACGACGCCCCTTACCACAGCCTGGCTGAAATCATCGCCTCGGGAGAGTATGATAAAACCCAGGAGTCCTCCATGAAAGCCCGTGAGGCCCGTGAATCCCTGGATACCCAAGAGTACAAGGATATCGTGTTAAAGCGCACCAGCTTGACCCGAGAATCCCTCCTGAAGGTCATGGCGGACTACAATCTCGATGCCATCGTCTACCCGACAAGCACCCAACCACCGGCGTTAATCGGCGAGAGTCAATCATCTGGAAACAACAATCGCTTGAGTCCGTTTTCCGGCTTCCCGGCCATCACGGTCCCGGCTGGCTTTACCGCGGAAGGCTTACCCGTTGGGATCGAATTTCTGGGCCGCGCCTTTGACGAAGGCACGCTAATCAAATACGCTTATAGCTTTGAGCAAGGTACGCGTCACCGCCATGCCCCTAAATGGACGCCTTAACTCTTCTATATATTCAAAAAGAGCACTACCGAATGAACGGTAGTGCTCTTTCCCT